>NZ_JAWLQI010000082.1:0-13585 GCF_036997785.1 Brachyspira pulli | reverse complement strand
TTTCAAGTATTTTTGGTAATTTATGAGTATTTACATAATTATAATTTACATTTTATTTAATTTAGAAAAGTACCAATATGGACTATTTTATATCGTTTAGTATATAAAAGTTTATAAAAATAAGTTTAAAAATCTATTTACATGCCCACCCTTTAAAGTTTGAAACTTTATTTTGAATTTAGTGTATTAATTATCTTTACTATTTAATTATAAATTTTGGCACCCGCCCAAGCATTAATTAAATTTAGAATTCATTTAACGCACGGTAAACTAAATCAATAATATAATAAAATTTGGATTATAAATAAATCTATATTTTTAGTATTATTCTGCGTGCGGTGAATAGACATCGAATTAAAAAATCTGGGTGGGCAGCTAAAATAAGAGTTTAGATTTAAAAGAAAAATAGTTCAGAAATTTCAGCAAAAATTGAAAGCCTAAAGGGTGGGATTAAAAATAATATGTTTAATAATTTATTCCTATTTTACTTGCAAAAAAATTATTTATATTTTAGTATATTTCATATTATTTTTTAGGAGGAAAAGGTTTATGAAAATTATTAATGTAGGTATGAACAAATTACATTCAGCACTTTTTGTAATTTTGCCTATAGTTTTAGTTGTAGGATTTTTATTGTTTTCTAGTGTAACAATAGTTTCTACAGGTGAAGTTGGTATTAGAAGCAGATTAGGAAAAGCAATATCTGAGGAAGAGCCAGGACTTCATTTTAGGGTGCCTTTTATAGATACTATCAAAACTATGGAAGTAAGAGAACAAACAGTAGAAAAAACTTATGCAGTATCATCAAAAGATATGCAAACTATATCAATGACTTTAAATGTTCAGTATTCTATCACAGGAGATGCTTTAGAATTATTTAGAAAATTTGGTACAGATTATAAGAACAAATTAGTTAATCCTAGAATATCTGAAAGTTTGAATGCAGTTTCAGCAAGATATACTATAGAAGAATTCATAACAAAAAGAAATGAGATGGCTGGAGAGCTTTTAAAAGAGGTTATGAGTGATTTTAAAGATTATGGTATAACTGTTGCTGCTTGTTCTATAATAGAGCATGATTTTTCTGATGAATTTGATCAGGCTATAGAAAGAAAATTAATAGCTTCTCAAAATGCTTTAACAGCACAAAATGATTTAGAAAAAGTAAGATACGAAGCAGAAGCTGAAGTTACTAAAGCTAAAGGTATAGCAGAAGCAAACAGAATAATGCAGGAATCTTTAACACCTCTTTTAATACAAAGAATGTATATAGAGAAATGGGACGGTAAAATGCCTCAAGTTTCAGGTTCCGGCGTTACACCTATGATACAAGTAAAATAATGTTTAATTTTCTTTTTCACAATATAGCGGATTTGATATTTCCGAATCATTGCATAATCTGCGGAGACTTAATGCGAAGCAGAAATATGAATTATGTATGCATTGATTGTATAAATAAAAATTTGGATTATATACATAGAGACGGATATATAAGATGCCCTAAATGCGGAAAAGTTTTAGAGAGCAGAAAATCAATATGCAGCTGTAAAGATGAAGAACTTTATTTTGATGAATGTAAATCTATGCTTCATTATAATGATCATACAGTAGATTTAATTCATAAAATGAAATTTGAGCATAGATACCTATTATGCAAAGATTTTGGTGCTATGCTCAGTCATTATTATAAATCTTATATAAAAGGATATAATGCTTTGACTTTTGTGCCTCTTGGAAAAAAGAGATTTTTGGAAAGAGGCTACAATCAAAGCGAGTTAATTGCTCATACAATATCAGATATTTTACATGTACGATTAATCAATAATATTATATACCGCAAAAAAGAAACAAAAGCATTAAGTTCTTTAAATAGTAAAGAAGACAGACTTAATATGATAAAAAATGCATTTGTTGTAAATGAAGATTTTAATTCAAAAAATAAAATAAATTTATTAATAATCGATGATGTATTTACTACAGGTTCTACTTTAAATGAACTTTCAAAAGAAATAAAGAAACTTGAATGCATAAATAAAATAGGAGTACTAACAGTAGCACGTGCTTAAATAGCAATACCAAGAAATTTTAATTACATTCCAGCCCTTTATTCCTTATTACTTTATTTTGAATTTTTACTTTAATAATATTTGTAACTTAGTTAGAAATTCCAGCACCCGCCCAAGTTTAAATTAACTTTAAAACTCATTTAACGCACGGTAAACGAAATATTTAATATAATGAAATTTGAATTATAAATAAATCTATATTTTTAGCTTTATTATGCGTGCGGTTAATAGATAATGAATTAAAAAAAATCTTGGGTGGGCAGCTAAAATAACAGTTTAAATTTATAGGAAAAATAATATAGAAATACCAGAATAGATTTAAAGCCTAAAGGGTGGGGATTAAAAATAAGTTTTAAAATTTATTTACATTACCCGCCCTCTATTCTTTATAACTATATTTTTAATTTTGATTTTAATAATTCTTTATAGTTTAATTAGAAATTATAGCACCCGCCCAAATGATGATTAGAGATTAAGAATTTATTTAAGATACTATGATAAAAAATTATATATTTTTTTGAAATGCTATTCTCTCCCCATTATTGCTTTTTAAATATATGATACCGCATCTTGTAAAACCATTTTTTTCAAGAAAGTTAAGCATAGGTTTATTATCTTTGTATGTATCTATTTTTATATTTGAGCATTGTTTGAAACAGTAATCAAGACAAAATGAAGCTACACCTTTTCTGCCATTTAAAGTTGCTATTCTGTGTATAGTACCGTATTCTTTGTCATTAAGCCAATTACCATCATATATTTTATCATAATTTTCATCTTCTCCAATTACAAAACAAAATGTTCCTATTATTGTATTGTCATCATCTAAGCAAACATAACTGCTGTCTTTTCTTATATCTTTTTCTACATCTTCTCTTGAAGGATATCCATTAACCCATTGATTAGGATTATTATTTTCAGCCATAAATTTTCTGGCATAATCAAATATTTCTAATACTCTGTCAATATCCTGAACTGTAGTTTTTCTTATCTGCATTTTATTTACTCCATTTATATTGATTAATTTTGTTGATTTTTATTATCCATTTTTAAATAATCAAAAATAGTTTGCATATCTTTTTTAGTTAAATCTACTTTTGAAAATAAATCGGCTCTATTTTGAAAAGTTTTTATAATACTTCTTTGTCTTCTGTATTCATTTATATTTTTATGATTGCCTGATAAAAGCACTTCAGGAACTTTCATGTTATCTATTTCTTCAGGTCTTGTATATTGTTCATATTCCAAAAGACCATTTGAATTTTCTTCAAAAGTGTCGCTTATAACAGATTCTTTATTATTCATAACATCTTTATATCTTGAAATAGCATCGAGAAGGAGTAAAGCAGGTATTTCTCCGCCGCTTAAAACATAATCACCTATACTAATGGATTCATCGCAATACTTTTTTTCAACTCTGTAATCTATCCCTTCATAATGTCCAAGTATCATAGTAATATGCTCTTTATTGGATAATTCTTTAACTTTATTTTGAGTTAATGTTTTTCCTGAGGGAGAAAATATTAAAGTATGACCTTTATCATGAGAATCAAAATATTTTTTAAATATATTATAAGTCATAATCATACCGGGTCCTCCGCCGTAAGTATAATCATCGCATTTCTTATAATTGCCTTCGCCGTAAACTCTCATATCTACAATGTTTAAATGAATTTTTTGTTCATTTATGGCATTATTAATTAATCCTATTGATATAGGGCTTTCATAAAATTTTGGAAAAAGTGTAAGTATATCTATTATCATTTTTGTATTATACTTTATAGATTTTTTATATCAAGATACACCTAAACAAATATACTTTGTCAAAAATTATTTTATTATTTTTTATTATTTGTGGGGACTATCCTCCACACTTCTTTTGCGATTCTGGTATTTCCACAACAGCAAGGGCTATATTTTAGCTTAAATTAATAGTTTTATATTACATGTAAAACAAAATTAGTATGGTTTAGTATTAATTCTATCCTTGCATTTTTTGGTTCTTTTTGCGGCGGGAAAAAGAACAACAAAAAAATTGACAAAGTTAAAAATTTTCAGTATATATTTATAAATGTTTGTTTTTTATTGCTTATATTAAATCATCAAAAAATATGTTATAATTATAGAAATAATAAAATGGGTTAAAAATATGCAGGAATTCAAACTTATACAAAAAATTAAAGAATTAACAAATAATAACAATACAGATAATATAAATATAGGCGATGACTGTGCAGTTATAAAAAATATGAGCGAAAATACAGATGTGCTTGTAACTGCGGATATATTAGTTGAGAATATTCATTTTTCTTTGAAGTATTATTCTTTTTATGATGTAGGATATAAATCAGCTCAAGCGAATATTAGCGATATTATATGTAAAGGTGCTTATCCTAAGAATGCTTTTATATCTCTTTCTATACCGAAAAAAATTAATGAAGAAAATATACTTGAATGGTACAGAGGTTTTTTAGACGCTTGTAAGCCTTATAATATAGAGATATCAGGCGGAGATATTACAGGCTCTAATGATTATTTCTTTATATCAATTACATTAATGGGTACTGCTGAAAAAAATAAATCCATACTTAGAAGCAATGCTAAAATAAATGATAATGTTTATGTACTTGGTTTTGTAGGTGAAAGTGATTTAGGATTAAAAAAACTTTTATCTGGAAATTATGATTATAATGATGAAAGTGTAAAAACTCATTTAAGGCCTAAACTTTTTTATGATAAATGGCAGAATATTTTATCTAAATACAAAATAAACTCATCAATAGACATAAGCGACGGACTTTTACAAGATGCTTCTCATATTGCTGAAGAATCTAAAGTTACAATAAATATATATGAATCTTCTAATTGGCATTTAGTTAATAGATTTTTTGATAATTCAAAAGAAGTATTAAAGTCTATTTTAACTGGAGGAGAAGATTATGCTGTTATTTTTACAAGCGAAGAAGAAATACCAGAAGAAAACAATTTAATAAAAATAGGAAAAGTTACAGAATTATCTAATGAGTTTATAAAATTTATAGACATTAATAATAAAGAAATGCATTTTGATTCTTTAGGATTTGTTCATTCTTAAGTACTTAAATATTTAAATACTGCTTTTTTATATTAAATACTTGTAAAATCTATTTTTAATTACTATACTATAGTATGATATTTTTTATTTAAGGAGATAATATGAGAGAAGTAATTATAGCTAGTGCTGTAAGAACACCCGTAGGAAAATTCTTGGGTTCATTTTCAAATGTATCAGCAGTAGAATTAGGTACAATAGCCGTTAAAGAGGCATTAAAAAGAGCTAATATAAAACCAGAACAAGTAGATGAAACTTATTTTGGCTGTGTTATACAATCTGCACTTCTTCCTAATGTGGCAAGACAAGTATCAGTTAATGCAGGAATACCAGTAGAAAGTCCTGCATTAACTATAAATATATTATGCGGTTCAGGACTTAGAGCTGTATCTATGGCAGCACAAATGATCAAAGCAGGAGATGCTGATATAGTAGTGGCAGGCGGTACTGAAAATATGAGTATGGCTCCTTATACTGCTTCAGCTATGAGAGCAGGTGCTAGAATGGGTGAAACTAAGATGCAGGATACTCTTTTGAATGATGCTCTTATATGTGCATTCGAGCATTATCATATGGGCGTTACTGCTGAAAACATTGCAGAACAGTGGGGAATTACTAGAGAAGAACAAGATGAGTTTGCATGCAGAAGTCAAAATAGGGCAGAGGCTGCAATTAAAAGCGGAAGATTTAAAGATGAGATAGTTCCAGTTACTGTAAAAACTAAGAAAGGCGAAATAGTAATTGATACAGATGAGCACCCAACTTTCGGAACTACTATGGAAACTTTATCTAAATTAAGACCTGCATTTAAAAAAGACGGAACAGTTACTGCTGGAAATGCTTCAGGTATTAATGATGCTGCTTCTGCTGTGGTGCTTATGTCAAAAGAAAAGGCTGCTGAATTAGGAATTACACCAATGGCAAAAATATTAGGTTATGCTACTTGCGGTGTTGAACCTAGAATAATGGGAATTGGGCCTATAGAATCAAGCAGAAAGGCTTTAAAAATGGCTAATCTTACAGTTGAGGATATGGATTTAATAGAAAGTAATGAAGCTTTTGCAGCTCAATCTATTGCAGTTGCAAGAGAGTTGAAATTCAATATGGATATAGTTAATGTTAATGGCGGAGCTATTGCTTTAGGTCACCCGATAGGAGCATCAGGAGCTAGGATACTTACTACACTTTTATATGAGATGAAAAAACGCGGTTCTAAAAAAGGTCTTGCTACACTTTGTATAGGCGGCGGTATGGGTACTGCTTTAGTTGTTGAAATGTAAATTAATTGGCATAATCTTTAATATTTATGAAAGGGATATAACTTAATAAAAAGTTTTATCCCTTTCATTTTATATAAATAATTATAACAACTTCAAAATTATACATTATTTGATTTTCTATAATAAATAAAAAATATCAAAGAAAAAATACTTGTTAAAATTTCAGCTGCTGGAAAAGAAATCCATACTCCAATCATATTAAAGATTGATGATAAAATAAATATTGATGGCATTATGAATATAAATCCTCTTAACATTGATATTATGAATGATGGTTTTGCTCTGTCCATAGCTGAGAAATATACGCATGTGATTATATTGTATCCCACAAATATAAATGCGGTGAAATATAAATGAAGTCCTTGAACAGATATTTTTTGAAGTTCTGCATTAGAATCTCTATTGAAAAGTAATGTTATTTCATTGGCAAATATTGAAGTTATTATATAAACTATTATTGATATGACTGATGATAAAATTAGTGCATATTTATATATTTTATTTATATTTTTAATGTTTCCATAATTGCTGCTTATTATAGGCTGTATACCTTGTCCTATACCAGTAAATATTGCTATTATTACTAATGCTATATTGGCTATTATTCCATAAGCTGCTACTCCTATATTTCCATTAATATTAAGTATTACTATATTGAAAGCTATCATAACAAAACCAGATGAGATTTCTGTTATTAAGAAAGATATTCCCAATGCTGATATTTCAAAAAATTTTTTTATATTTATATTTGGCTTAACAATAAAAAAAGTATTTTGCTTCTTTATAAAAATTATTGATAATATTAATATGCTTACAATAGGTGAGAATCCTGTTGCTAAAACTGCACCGAATATTCCCATTTTTAAAGGAAATATAAAAATATAATCAAAGATGATATTGAATAAACTTCCCATAAGCATTCCCATCATAGCAAGTCTTGGGTGATTATCATTTCTTACAAATCCCAAAAGCACATTATTAAGCATAAACATAGGGGAAAATATTAATATTACTTTTATATATGTATTGGTCATATTTTGTATTTCATTTCTGGCACCAAGCATATAAGAAATATTTTCTGACAAAAAAAGTCCTATAACTATAAAAATTGATGATATTATCATTACATAAATTAAAGCATTAGTGAATACAGTATTAGCTTCACGGTTTTGGGTTTTTAGTATTGCATATTTTGTGGCAGAACCCATACCTATCATAAGTCCTAATCCGTTTACAAAATTAAAAATAGGTATGGCTATATTTAAAGCTGTAAGTCCGTCTGCTCCTATTCCTCTAGCTACGAAGAATGTATCGGCGAGTATATAGCATGATAATCCTATCATACCAAGTATATTTAATGATACATATTTAATAAACATATTAAGCACATTCATAAAAAATACCCCATAATAAAAAAACGTTTGCGTTCATACTTTCTAAGGCCTACGGTATGAATACAAACGTTTTTTAAAAATTTATCCGGCGACAAATTTTTATTTTCTTTAATTATTTAATGTAAATTAATTATATATAAATTATAATATTAAGTCAAATTTAATTAAAATATTATCTTTTTTACTTTTTTCTAATACCCGCCCTTTATTCTTTGTTGATATATTTTGAATTTTTATTTTAATAATCTTTACGCTTGATTATAAATTTTAGCACCCGCCCAAGTTTAAATTAACTTTAAAATTCATTAAACGCACGGTAAACTGAATCAAAATAATAATAAAATTTGGACTACAAATAAATCTATATTTTAGCTTTATTCTGCGTGCGGTAATAGCACAACAAATTTAAAAAAACTTGGGTGGGCAGCTAAAATAACAGTTTAAATTTAAAAGAAAAATAATATATAAATGCCAGAATATATTTAAAGCCTAAAGGGTGGGATTAAAGAATAAGTTTTAAACTTTATTTACATTCCCCGCCCTTTATTCTCTATTGATTTTGTATTGTATTTTTATGTCTATTTCTTTATTGTTTTTAATTAAAAAAGCATGCCCGCCCTAGTTATTTTTTCTTGTATGCCTACACAACGCACGTTAAATGAAATGTTAAATATAATTTTTATTATAATAATAATTTAGCCATATTTAAAAGCTGATTTACCGTGCGGTGAAAAAACAAAAAAATTAATCAAAACTTGGGTGGGCACTGTTTTTAGAGTGCAAGCATTAAGATAATTAAAAATGCAAAATACAAATTTAAATAAAAAGCCTATAGGGTGGGGTATGTAATTTAGTTAAAAAGAAAAAGGCTCACTAAATTTAATTAGTAAGCCTTTGAAATTTGTTATTGTTTATATATTTATTGTCCCATATTCATAGTGCCTAAATACTGCATTATCTGAAGTCTTCTGCTTTCAACATCTTTGTCTAAATTAGCTATTACATCATTAGTAGCAGCTAATGGAGACATTATTCTTTTGAAGTCATTGTAAATATTTAGAGCTTCTACAATTTTGTTTTGTTCTATGTATATATGACCTATAGCATATAAAGCAAAAGCACCGTCTTGAGTTAACTCATTAGTATATTTTGAATATGTACTTACAGCTTCATCATACATTTTATTGTTGAGATAAATATTAGCTAAATCAAATTCTAAACCTGTTCTTTGGTCTTTAGTAAGATCAGGCATTTTTAAAGTATCATTTAATGTATTAATAGAACTTGTTATATCTCCTACATTAGCATATAGAATAGATATATCTTTATTAACATTAACTAATTGAGCTTTATTTCTAGCTCTTTTTTTAGCTTCTAATTTAGCCCATAATGTTTCTTCTATATCTTGTCTGTTTTGATATATGTAATTAGCATAAGAAGAATAACTTTCAAAAGTATCCTCTTTCATAGCCTGTTCTTTTAAAGCATCAGCCTGCTGTCTTGTAGTTTTAAGCTGAGCATCTATTCTAGCCATGAATTGTTTTATTTGCTGATAAGTTTGATTCTGCTCTCTTGCAGCATCTCCCATATCTTTACCTCTATGGAAAGTTTTTTCTGCTCTAACAAGAGTATCTTTAGCTTTATTTAAATATTCAGCCTCTTTGTCATAAGGAGTATCTTTAGAACGTGCTAAATATTCATAAGAAGCAGTCAAATTGAAATAAGCAGGATAAATAAGTTTTTCTAATTTGATAAGCTCCTCAAACATTGCAGCAGCTCTTTCATAATTGCCGTCCATAATAGCCTGATTGCCTACTGCAAAATATACATTAGACATATCAAAGCCTATAGTAAGCATTTTATCTTCTTCTTGTTTCTTTAAATCTTGGAACTCCGCTATTTTTTGATTAGCTTCATCTCTTGTCATGCCATTTTTAGCAGTGTTTCCATTACCCATAAATCCTAATAATTTTTGATATGTTTTTATTCTTCTATTATACATATCTATTTTAGCAAGAGAATAAGAACTTACAAATATTTCTCTTGTTAGGAAGTCATAATGAGAAATTTCTTCAGGAGTACCTTGCATAGTATAGCTGTTCCAGTAATCCTCTTCAGTTTTAAATTGAGGGAAAGGAAGCTCATACATTTTTACAAAAGTTATTTCTTCATTTCCATCATATATATTTTTTCTTGCAACTGAAATTAAACCTTCATCTAATAATGCATTTAAATCGGCTGCTAATTTGTCATTCTCATAATCTCTTTTCAAATGTTCTTTAGCAATGTCTTTATAGTCATTAACAGTAAGTACTTTAAAGAATTCTAATTCATCAACTAAAGCATATTTAATAGGCTGAACTTTGAATACTAAACCATAAGCCTTGAAATAGTAATCTCCTATTCTATGAAGACCTTCACGTCTCCAAGCCATATAATAAGGTCTTCCTGATTCTATGAAATCTTTATCAACAGCATCGCTAATATCGCCAAGCCATCTGCCGTCTGTTTTCATAAGGTTACCATATATTCTTTCAAATACATTACCTTTCTGGTCATATATTTTTAAATCAGGTCTTCTTCTTTCAACCATAGTATAATATACAAGTCCGAATACTTGGTTGTCTCCTCCCTCTGTTGCAAATATTGCATTGTCTGGAAGTGAGTTCATCATATTGTATGAATAGTCATGGTTGCTGTAATCTTTTGAGTTATTATTACGGCTTAAATTCATTACAAATATAGGTATCATTATAGCCAATATTGCTACAAGAGATATAGCATGATAAGGCTTTAATGAAGTATCTGCAGTTTCTTCTGAAGCTTTCTTCAATACATTTTTTATATTTGTATTGAAATATTCCATATACCATTGAATACCAAAACCTACTATTACAATCATATATAGTGTTGCAGGCAAGAAGAATACTTCAACGAATGATAAAGTTCTTACACTTGGAGGAGGATTAGTATATGCCATTAAAGATACGGCAAAACTTAAAAGTCCGAATACTGAGAATATACCCATAAATTTATTTTTCTTAAATATTTGGAATAATCCCGGTATTAAGAATAATAAACCTAAAGCAGTTAATTGAGTTTTGAATATATTTATCAAAGCACTAACTTGTTCTGGGTGAAGTATGAAAGCAGCGGCAACATCGTTTCCGGAAGCACCGTACTGTTTTCTATGTATCATACTGAATAAATAACTTAAATTTTCCCAGCCTGAAGGTTCATTCAATTGTCCCCAGTTCAAAGGTGGTAATGCTCTTGCTCTTATAGGCATGTAAGCATATATCATAACGCCTACTGCAAGCATTAAAAGCATTTTATAATAAACTATTGATATTCCTGTAATAAAGTCATTATCATTATTGAATTTATCTATTTTGCAAAGGAAATATCTATAAACTAAGCACCAAACTAATACTAAGAATAAAGGCCAAAATACTAAGAACATACCTTTATATAAAGTAGGGTAGAATGGAGCTTTTAAATTCTGTATCATATCTGGTCTTAAATAAGAACCGTTAGCCAATGCAGTGAATATATCACTCATTATATTCATATCAGCAAAAGGCTTAAATATTATAGAGAATATTGAATCATTAGAAGCTACTCCAGGAGGGAAATATAAATAAGCCTCATAATTCATAATAAATCTATAGTATCCGAAACCTCCAATAAATAATAATACCAAAAATACAAATATTGATATAAATGAAGTTTCTATATGATTAATATATCTGTCTTTATGAACTAAGAATAATACAACGGCTATAAACAAAAGAGGGGCAAAAGCGAAAGGCAAAGTAACATGGTGATTGGCAAGAGCTACACCGTATAGGAAACCGAAAGCCATTAAATGTTTGCTTCCATAATAAGGAATTTCATCGCTTGCATGTTTCCATACATTTTCAAACCAATAAACAAGTATTAAAAGCATAGAAGCTATTTGAAGTATATTCAAACTGTAAACTTCTGCCATAGTAGCTTGTGCCCACATATTATCAGATATAGCAAAAGCAACACTTGCAAGTAATGCAGGTATTTGTACTATTGGAGAGAATCCTCTTTCTATTCTATTTTGTCCTAATACTTTAACCATAATAAGATAGAAGAAAATCATTGCAAATGCGGCACAAGTACCTGAGAATAAATTTGTTCTCCAAGCAATATTTCCTATAGGTATATAAGTGAATAATTTGGACATTAATGTATAGAAAGGATATCCCGGAGCATGTCCTACACCCAAGAAGTAAGCAGCAGTTGTAAGCTCTCCGTTATCTCCTGCTGAAAGCGAAGGTGTTAATGTAAACAAATAAAGTAAGAATGTGAAAAGAAAAGCAACTGCAGCAAATATAGCATCTATTTTTGAAAGATGATAAGGTTTTACCTCGTATCTTTTGAAAATAGGTTCTTGATTATTATTTCCTTCTTTAGAAAAGAATTTAGAAATAATACTTCCTGTGTTTTTATTATTTTTAGTGCTTGTTTTTTCTTTTTTTACATTATTTGTTTTTTGATTATTTTGCAGATTATTAATATATTCTTCTATTAATTCTCTGTCTTTTTCTAGTTTTTTTGTGAGTTCATCAATGCTTTTACTTTTATAATTAGCCTTGATGTACTCTTTTTCCAGATGCGAAAGTTTTGCCATTTAGTTATTTCCTCTTTTATTATAAATAGTTTTACATTATTTATTGTATTTTATTGTGGATTATATGCAGCATAGAGTTTATTTAATTTTGTACTTTTTCCCGCCGCACACCTTACGAGGTGGACTTTGTCAAGTACCAAAAAGTGCAAATACTCATACTACATTGAATAACTTTACATAATATTTAAAATTCTTTAATATTACAAATATAATCAAATATTATATAATAAAATCGCTTATTATTCAAGAATGTAAAAAATATATTTTTATGTAAATTATAATATATTATTGAAATAAAACTTGTTTTAAATTATAGTAAAATTATATTTAGCAGTTATATTTAGGAAATAAAATGAACTTCTTAAAAACAAATAGATTAACTATTATACTAATATTTATTATAATTTCTTACATATTTTATAATGATTTGATAAAAAATAATAACAATAAAGAAATTAACATTTATAATTTAAATTATATAGAAGATAACTATATAATAGAAGATAATTATAATACAGACTCTGATATTGAATATCAAAACATAAGAAGAAGATACAAAAGTGATCTTGACCTTGAAGAAGACAGAGTATTTATTATGTTCACAGGCTCTCTTATTATAGGTTATTTGCTTAGTTTTATATTATTATCAAAAAATAGCTCGTCTAAAAAAGAATTAATTCCTGCCACAATAGCACTCATTGTATCTGTTATAATTACAGGGCTAATTATTTTTATAAATTATGAGAATATAAAAAACATATTAGAGTATTTATCTTTACCTATAGGTTTTATAATAGGGTTTGTATTGTTAAGGTTAATATTTAAGTTAAAATAATATATTTACTTAATTAAACTCTATTCTAATCCCCGCCCTTTAAGAATTATTAATATATTTTGCTATTAAACTTTATTTAGATTTAAAAGTTTATATCATCTTTTTATCACCCGCCCAAGCTTTATTTAGAATTACAGATTACTAACCGCACGGTGAACAAAATTTTTAATATAATTAGATTTAAATTTTAAATATATCTATGTTTAAAACTTAGTTCTGCGTGCGTTGAAATACGTAACAAATTAAAAAAAATCTT
>NZ_JAWLQI010000081.1:0-14205 GCF_036997785.1 Brachyspira pulli | reverse complement strand
AATGACAAACTTAAAAATTTTCAGTATATACCTAAACAACTATATTTTATTATTTTTATTATTTGTGGGGACTAGCCCCCATACCCCAACTTCTTTTGCCGATTAGGCACCTACTCGGTGGTGAGCCAAAGAAGCAAAAAGACTGCATTTTTAGGGTATATTATATATTTAATAGGAATGTTTTTAATATAAAGTTCTAGCAGTTGCGTTTTCGCGAAGCGTATCCGAGCCTGTCGAGGATATAGCTACTTTGACGAAGTCCGCAGAGCGTGTGCGGCAAAAAAGTTGATAAATTCTATATAAAGTGCATCAGTTGACAAACTCTAAAATTTTTAGTATATATTATAAAATATAATTGGTATTTATTTCAACTTTTGACAATATAATATATAGTAATATACATGAAACTATACTTAAATATAAAGATTTATAAATTTTAAATAAAAAGTTAGAATTACTGATAAAAAATGCCTTTGTATATAGTTTAGTTGTATTTTTTTATGAAGTAATATATAATTATTTTTATGTTAAATTATTCATACCTTTATAGTGGCTTTTTATCATTAAAAGCTCAAGCAAGCAAGCAAGCAAGCAAGCAAGCAAGCAAGCAAGCAAGCAAGCAAGCAAGCAAGCAAGCAATAATCCTAAAAAATATTCTTTATTTATGCCTATTAATCTTAATAGGCTCGTTGTATTTCAAATTAAAATTATTAATGGTATAAAATTATGATAAAAGTAAGTATAATAGTACCTGTATATAATGTTGAAAAATATTTAGAGCAATGTTTAGATAGCATTATTAATCAAACTTTAAAAGAAATAGAAATAATTTGTATTGACGATTGTTCAACAGATAGCAGTTTATCAATATTAGAAAAATATAAATTAAAAGATGATAGGATTGTTTTGATAAAAAATAAAGTCAATCTAGGTAAAGGTGATATAAGGAATTTAGGAATTAATAATAGTAATGGTGAATATATAGGTTTTGTTGATTCTGATGATACTATAGAAGAAAGATATTTTGAAGAACTTTATAATACAGCCAAGAAATATGATTCTGATATAGTTTGTACTAATAATATAAAAAAAGTTAAAGAAGGTTTTGTTAAAGATGATAAAATAAATGATTCTAAATTTAAAAGTGGTATATTAAATTATGATGCCAGCATTTTTATAGAGTCTATGAGAAATCATTTTATTATGAATTATAGTATAAATAGAGTTATATGGAATAAATTATGGAAAAAGAGTTTTTTATTGGATAATAATATTAAGTTTCTAATGAATTTCTTAGGTCAAGATTTTTGTTTTGTATTAACATCGCTTATATATTCACCTAAAATTTCTTATAATAATACACCTATTTATTATTATCTTCAATATCCTAGAGAATATTATTTTAATAGCATAGATTATTTAAAAAGCTATATGCTCATAGCAAAACATTCTACTGAATATACAAGAGAAAATAATATTTGCTATTTGAATAATATATTTAATACATCTATGGGTTTTGTTTATTATTCTTTTATGGATATTTATAAAAATACTAATGATCATTCTGAGGTATTAAAAATATTATTTGATTTTTTAGATGATTTTAATTTTGATAATATAACTAATGCTAATAATTATTTGAAATCATTTTTTCTAAAAATAAAAAAAGATAAGGATTCAAGAATAATTGATAAAAGAGTATTATCATATAAAATTATAACAAAATGTTTACCTGTTCCAATTTTGAAATATTTAAGAGGTAAAAATATAATTGTATAAATTAAGAATTATTTTATTAAAAAGTTTTGATATGTAATTCAACTTTATATATTGTTTACTGTAATTAAATAATTTTGTTTTTATAATTTATATTCTTAATATATAAAACTATATTAGAATAAATTTGATTATAATATATATGTTTTTTAATATATACCTAAACAACTATACTTTGTCAAAAATTATTTTTATTATTTGTGTGGACTAGCCCCCACACCCCTACTTCTTTTGTTGTCACAAAGAAGCAAAAAGGCTACATTTTGGCTTTAATTTTACGAATCACATTACATTTAATACAAAATTAGTACGATTAAGTACTAATTTTATACTTGCACTTTTTGGTTCTTTGACGCTGTCCGCCTGTGGCGTGCGGCGGGAAAAAGAACAACAAAAAAATTGACAAACTTAAAAATTTTCAGTATATATTGTTAAGATTTTTATAATATATAATTATGTATTTAAGAAAAGTATTGAGAATTATATAATTGATTTTTTTATTTAATTATATATAATTAAAAATATTTTTTAGTAATTAATATGGATTTTATTTTATATGTATAGAAATTATATTGACAAATTAGTTTGGTATATACCTTTTAAAAAACTAAGAGATTTAATAAGAAATATTTTGTTAGAATATTTTAAGAAATTAGAAGTTATAAACGAACAGATAGCATTATTAGATTTCAGATCAAAAATTAGAAATAGTATTTCGCAATTACCTGAAAATATTATAAAAGAAACAAGAAATCCTAGACTTATTGTTACTTTAACTAGTTATCCTGAAAGAATGGAAACTATAGATGTTGTTTTGTATTCGCTTCTTGATCAGACATTAAAGCCTGATAAAATAGTACTATGGTTAAGTTATGAGGAATTTCCTAATTTAGAAGATGATGTACCAAGCAATATTTTAGATATGAAAAAATATGGTATAGAAATAGAATTTTGTCATAACATACGTTCATATAAGAAATTGGTTTATTCATTAAAAAAATATCCTAATGATTTATTAGTAACATGTGATGATGATATTTATTATCAGCGTAATTGGCTAAAATTATTATATAATTCATATTTAGAAAATCCAAATATTATACATTGCCATAGAGGATTAAGAATTTCTTATGATGATAATCATAAAATATCAAGATATCTTGATTGGAATATAATTAAAAATATTGATGATGAAAATATATCTTATAAAAATTTTTTTACAGGATCGGGAGGAATAATATGTAAGAAAGATTTTTTTTATGAAGACATTTTCAATGAAGAATTGTTTATGCGTTTATCTCCTACAGAAGATGATATGTGGTTTTGGGCTATGGCAGTATTGAATGGAACTAAGATAAATGTTGTAAAAAATAATATGGCAGATTTAAAAATAGTATCTCTCTATAATTATTCAAATTTATGTCAGCATAATGTACATGTAAATAATAAAATATTTGCTGATATACTTGACCATTATGGCGATAAATTAAAGGATAAAATATTTAATGACAATTAATAAATATTATCTAAATTTTTCTCTAAATCTGTCACGCCATTTTTTTATTGGTATTAGTCTTCCTAAATCGCGTCTTTTTTTATAATCTATAGATATATTAATTTGTATTCCAAATATAACTATTTGTAGTACTTTGTTGCTACTATATATACCAAATAGTTTTATCCAATTGCCTTTTAAACGTACATCATCATAATCATAAAATTTTTGTTTTAATATAGTTTGAAATGCTGTTATAGGCTCATCTCTAAACCAAGGAGTATATTGATAATATTTCCAAAATTCATCTATAAATAATAAAGCTTTTCAATCCTCTCCCATTGGTTTTTCTGAACCAGGATATTGTATTATAATAGCATTATTTAAATCAGGTTCTTCATAATGATAACTTTTTTCAGCAAAAAAAGACCATTTTTCATCTAAAAATTTAACTTTATCTTTTAATACACCATTTAATATATCTTGATCTCCCATAATTGTTTTGTAATTATTATTAAAATATTCATTAAATTGTTTTTCTATATTAGATTCTTTCCACAATTTATTGTTTATTAATAAAAATCCAGAACAGAAATATTTATCAGCTATATTACCTACTAAAGATTTTGGATGCTCAACTACTATAGCATAATAGTTTTCTATATCCATTAGAAATAATTCTTTTAAACTTCCAGTAACTACAATATCAGAATCTAAATATAAAATTGTATCTACATTTGGTATTAAAGTTGATATAGAAAGTCTATAATACATAGCTGGGGATAGATATCCTTTAAAAGTAGCTTTTTCAAACCATTCATTATACATTTCTATATCTGGAGTATAAAATTTAATCTCACATTCTTTTATACTTTTTAAAGATAATATTTTTTCTTTATTTTCTTTAGTTATTCCGCCGTCTATTAAATGAAATATAATTTTTTCATCTTCTAAACTATTTTTTAATATAGATGCAATAGCAGTACCCATATATTTGGCATAATTGTTATCACATGCTAAACAAATATTCATTTCAATCATTTTATTTACCTGCCTTAATACCGAATAATCCCTTTATCTGTCTTATAATTCTTTTTATCTCTCTAGTTACATTGTATGATAAAGAAAAAGGCTTTATATTAAATCTTTTTATTCCTATTTCAAAATCAGCTCTTTCATCACATTTTATTTCTTTTGGATGAATAAAGTTATTCATATCTGTAGGGTATGTTTTTCTATTTGCATTAGGATCATTTTCGTCTGGTGTATGTGTGGAATCTTCACCATATCCTATATTAGATAACATATTTGAATTAGCATTTATAGATACACAATCCATGCACATTATAATATATGCCCATTGAGTATCCCATACAGAAGAATGTTCTTTTTTTATTCTTGGGAACCATTGCTGCCAATAATCTCTTATATTGAAGTCTTTATATCTTTTTCTAAGAATTTTTCTTAATTGTTTTATATCAAAATTTTTCATGTCAGGATCATAATATTTCCAAGCTCTTTTCCAAGTGGCCCATCCGCATCCATGCATAATTGTTGCAAAATAATAGCTTGCTTCTCCTACTTTTCTATCTAAAGGATTTTCGCCTGTTATATGCATAATTTTTTCATTATCTTTATAATAATCTAATAATTTTTCACAATAATAAAAGAATGAGTTTTCAGCTATAACATCATCTTCAAGTATTATTCCTTGTTCTTCGTTTTCAAATAACCAATTTACTGCATTTACAGGACCATAACAGCAACCAACATTATTTTCTCTAAATAAAGTTTTTACTTCGCATTCCCAATCTACTGCTTTTAATACAGCTTCTCTTGTATTGATACATTTTATTTTTTCTTCTTCATTTCTCCAGCCATCAGCAGCTATATATAATTTTTTAGGTTTTACATTTCTTATTGTGTCCAAAACTTTTAATGCTGTATCTTTTCTTTTAAATATAATTAATAATATAGGTGTGTTAAACATATTTTATCTTCCTGATAACCCTGATTTTTTTAATAAATATCTTCTAACTTTATCTCTTAATTTAAATGTTGGTATCCACCAAACTATTTTATCTATTTTTTTTCTTTTAGCATTATTTTCGTTATAAGTTTCACTTCCGCCTGCTTCTATCCATATTTTATTATTTTCTTCCCATAATTTATTGTAAGTTCCTCTCCAAAATTTTTTAGGCCCTATAGCATGTACTATATGTGCTTTATCTGCTATTTTTGAAGTAGGATATGCACCATAACTTTCTGTCAAATCATAAACATCTATATTGAATTCTTGTATAAAAAGACAGAGTATAGATTGATCATTAGTTTTATATTCTTCAGCCTTTTCATAGCACCAATTATGTATTTTTTTATAGTCTTTAATATTGTCATTTATTAAAAAAGTGGCAGCAGCAATTGATACTTTATTTAAATCATAATTTTGTACTAAATGTAAATTAGTATTATTGAAGTTTCCTGATATTGGCATTTTGTTTGGAAAGTACAATATAGCAAGCTGATTATTAATATTAAGTATTTCTGAAATATCTTTTTGTATAACAATATCAGTATCAACATAAAAAACTTTTTGGTAATTATCGAGCATATTAAAAGCTTCAAAACGTGCATAAGTGAATACACTAAAATTATTTAATTCTTTTAACTCCATCATTTTTTTAGAGAATTGAGATTCATAAATCTTTATAATGATTCTAGGGAAAATTGTTTTTAAAGCCTTTTCATCATTTGGTTCTAATTTATCTGTATAAAATATTATATCATATTCTTCATCTTTTAAGTTTTGAAATAAATATTTTTTTGCTCCTATTATAACATTTCCAACAGCGAAAGCCTCATTTCCTGTTGAACATAAAAGTAAAGCGATTTTTTTCTTCATTATCGATGTATTTTCCTATTATATATTATTTAATATTTTTTTATAATTATATACTATAACTTAAAAAAATAAATAGTAAAAAATATGAAGTGATACACAAAAATTATAAATGCATTCATTATATTTGTAATGTTAGTATATTTGTTAAGGTATAGTTTTTAGTATTTGAATAATTTTATTATATAAAAAAGTATATAGTAAATACATTTGTTTGTTTTCTGATTATATTCGGCACTCAATATGGAGTTCGTCGCGAACATAGCAATAATATAAAAGTAAGCCGAAGCAAGCAAATAAATTTATTTATTTGCTGATTATATGCAGCACCCAATATGGACTTCGTCGCGAACATAGCAATAATATAAAAGTAAGCCGAAACAAGCAAATAAATTTATTTGTTTTTTGATTATATTCGGCACCCAATATGGACTTCGTTGCGAACATAGCAATAATATAAAAGTGAGCCGAAGCAAGCAAATAAATTTATTTATTTGCTGATTATATTCGGCACCAAATGTGGACTTCGTCGCGAACATAGCAATAATATAAAAGTGAGCCGAAGCAAGCAAATAAATTTATTTATTTGCTGATTATATGTGGCACCAAATGTGGACTTCGTCGCGAACATAGCAATAATAAGTAATAATTTTATGTTTTTTAATTATAAATGTTTTATAATGTTGTTTATTACAAAAAAAAGTATATAATATATATTTAGATAAAAAATTAATATTCAATTTTTATATAAAATTAAGGAGAATTAGTATGGCAGAATTGCGTTATAATCCATTACTTGGAGATTATGTTATGATAGCGAGTCATAGGCAGGCACGTCCTCAGATGCCTAAAGATTATTGTCCATTTTGTCCAGGAAGTGGTAAAGTTCCAGATAGTTATGATGTTCATAAATATGATAATGACTTTCCAGCATTATCTTTTGAACCGCCTTATCCAGATGAGGTAGATAATGGTAAATTATTTAGAACAGCTCCATCAATTGGTAAGTGTGAAGTTATATTATATTCTCCAGATCATACAGCTACATTACCAGAACTTCCAGTTGAACATATAGCAAAATTAGTTGCTTTATGGCAGGAAAGAATGAAAGCTATAGCAGAAAATAAAAAAATCAAATATATTATGCCTTTTGAAAATAAAGGTGAAGTAGTTGGAGTAACAATGCCTCACCCTCATGGTCAAATATATGGTTATAGCTGGATACCTTTAAGAATAAGAAGAAAAATAGAAATGGCTTCTAGTTATTATAATCTTAATGGAAGATGTTTATTTATGGATATGATAGAGCAGGAATTAGAAGATAATAGAAGAATTATATTTGAAAATGATCATTTTATATGTTTCTTACCTTTTGCTACAGAATATCCTTATGGTATAATGATAATGCCTAAAAAACAAACTATTTCTATAACAGATTTTGATAAGGCAGAATCTGTATCTCTAGCTGATGCTCTTAAAAAAGCTACCTCAACATTAGATTTGTTATTTGACATGAAATTCCCATATATGATGTGTATGTACAGTGCTCCGGTAAATGACGGATTTAATTATAATGATATATGGAATTATCATATAGAGTTCTTCCCGCCTATGAGAAGTAAAGAAAAACAAAAATTCAATGCTTCATCAGAAACTGGTGCTTGGGCCCCTTGTAACCCTACAAGTCCGGAAGAAATGGCAGCTCAGTTGAGAACAGCCTATATTAGATATATGGGTATCTAGGTGCCGTTAAAGATAACAGTAATAATACCACATAGGATTGGTGAAAATATAGAAAAAACACTTGAAGGGGTATATCTATCTAATTACCCTAAGGAAAATATTGAAATTTTTCAGGCTGAAGGTACGCATCCTACAGTTCAAAGAAATGAATGTATTAAACAATCTTTAGGGGATATTATATATTTTATAGATAATGATTCTATAGTTAGTGCTGATAATTTAAAAGAGGCTAGTGAAATATTTGAAAAAGATGAAAAGGTAGCTATTGTTGGTGGTCCTGCAGTACATAGAGTTAGCTCTTTAACGGAAATGTATATAGATAAATGTATGAGATCTTATTATGCTGTTGGCCCTATAGCTAATAGATATAGATCGAATAATGTTGGTATAAAAGAAGGTACGGATAGAGATGTTATTCTTTGTAATTTGTTTGTAAGACGTGATGTAATTTTAAAAGCTGGCCTTTTTAATGAAAATTTGTATCCTAATGAAGAAAATGCTTTAATAGATAAAATACTTTCATTAGGGTACAAATTAATATATGATCCTAAAATATTAGTTGAAAGACCGCCTAGATCTAATTTAAAATTATACATAAAAATGCTTCTTAATTATGGCAGGGGAAGGTTTGAACAACTTTTCAGAGATTTCAATACTAAAAATTTAATATTTACTTTACCTGCTTTATTTTCAACTTATATAATTTTAGCACCTGTAATGCTTTTATTATATCATTTTTTTGAAGTAAACATAATAAAATTTTATTTTCTTCCATTATATATTTATGCAATATTAACTTTTTTTGCCGGATTTTTTTCAGCTATTGAAGATAAAGGTATTATTAATAAAATAATTGGTATTTTTGTATATCCTTTTATGTTCTTTATAACACATTTTTTCTATGGCTTTGGATTTTTTTATGGTATTTTAAGGATTCTTACTAAATTCCATAGGATTGCTAAATTTTCTATAAAAAAATATAAATCTTTTGGGTAAATTTGTAAATTTTTATTATATATTGATAATTACATATTGTAAAAATAAAAAAAATGTATACCCTTATATGGATTAAAAGATTAGGTTATGAAAAATAATGGGTTTAAAATATGTATTTTGTTTTCTAATTGTATTTACAAGTAATTTGTTTTGTATGTACAATTTTCAGTTAAATGATACCTTTTATGGATTAAATTCAAATAATGATGGAATTACAGATATTAAAGATATAAAATATGAAGATTATTCTGTTAATTTAACTACTTTGGGTTTTCCTATGTTTAGCTCTTTAATTGTAGTTCAAAATAAACTTCCTGTTTTAGACATATTATTAGAATTTTATAGTTTTATAGGGTATAGTGAAGAAGTAGATACTCATATTGATTATTTAAATTTTTTTAGGACTTTAAAAACTATAGAATACTTTTTTGTTGAAGGAAGTGATAGTATATCATTTTCTTTTTCATACTCTAGCACAATGAATGTATGTTATAATTCTATGATAAGAGACTTATCAGGTTCTTATAGTAAATTTTATATAGATACAAATATATTATTTGGTTTCAATTTTTATATATGATTGCTAATAGTATATATTATTTATTAGAAAATGTTTAAAAATTGTAATAAAGTTTATTTTTTATTGAAATAAATGTTTGCAAATTATAATTATTTATGATATATTGTATAGAAAATGATTTTAATTTAAAGGTTTTAAGTGTCAAGTATATACGAAATAATCACTCTTGATGGCCCTTCAGGGGCAGGAAAAAGTACAATAGCTAAATTAGTGGCAAAAAGATTGTCTTTTAAATATTTAGACACTGGAGCTATGTACAGAGCAGTAACTCTGTATATGATTAAACACAATATTAATATAGATAATAATGATGAAGTCATATCCGCTCTTAATAATTTAAATATTAATTTTGATAATGATGGAAGAATATATTTAGATAATGAAGATGTTACAGAGGCGATAAGAAGCATTGAAGTAGTTAATTTAGTTTCTAAAGTATCTTCTATAAGTGTTGTAAGACAGAATATGGTATCTCTACAAAGAAAGATAGCTGAAGGTGGTAATTATGTAGTAGATGGTAGAGACATAGGAAGTGTGGTCTTTCCTAATTCTAAATATAAGTTTTATATGGACGCTTCTTTAGATGAAAGAGCTAAAAGAAGACATGCTGAAGAAATATCCAAAGGCAAAAATATTACTTATGAAGAAGTTAGAGAAAGTATAAGAAAAAGAGATGAGTTTGACTCTAATAGAGAAGATAGTCCTCTAGTAGTTCCAAAGAATGCTAATATAATAGATACTACAAGTATGACTATTGATGATGTTGTAGAAAAAATCACTAATGTGATTTTTAATATAAAGTCTAATCTAAAATAATTAGATATTTTTAACCTGTCAAAGTACAGGAGGGAGAAAGAAGAATGGAAGAGAATAAAAATCTATCAAATGATGAAATTGAATTTCGTAAAGCTTTGGAGGGCAGTGATAATACCTCTTTGAGCCGAGGAAAAATTATAAAAGGAAAAGTAGTACAATTTGATGATACAGATGTTTTTATAGATTTTGAATCTAAATCTGAAGGTAAAATTAAAAGAAGTGAATTTGATAAAGAACCTGTTATTGGTGAAGAAATAGAAGCTATAGTTTCAGGCGAAGATGATAAAGGCTATGTTATTTTATCTAAAAGCGAAATAGATAAAAGAAAATCTCAAGAATTAATAGACAATGCAGTAAAAAATAACAGTACAGTTACAGGTGTAGTAAAAGAAGTTATTAAAGGCGGATTTAAAGTATCTATAATGGGACATCAGGCTTTCTGTCCATTTTCTCAAATAGATATAGCAAGAGGAATTAAAGAAGCAGATTATATTGGTAAAGAATATGAGTTTAGAGTAATTAAGAAAAACGGCAGAGATGTTGTAGTATCAAGAAGAGTTTTATTAGAAGAAACTCAAAATGCTAGTATAGAAAGTTTCTTAAATAATCTTAAAGAAAATGATATTATTAATGGTAAAGTTAAAAATATTGAAAAATTCGGTGCTTTTGTAGAAATTACACCTGGTTTAGATGGTTTCTTAGCTATACCTAATATGTCTTGGGATAAAGTTGTTAATCCTAAATCTATTATTTCAAAAGGCGATGAAAGAATGTTTAAAGTTCTTTCTGTAGATAAAGAAAAGAAAAGAGTTGATTTAGGTCTTAAGCAATTAGATGAAGATCCTTGGAGCAAATTTGTTGAACAATATAAAATTGATGATGTTATACAAGGTGAAGTTACTAATGTTAAAAAATTTGGTGCTTTTGTAAAAGTTGCTGATGGTATAGAAGGACTTGTTCATGTTTCTGATTTAAGCTGGAATTCACATGTTAATAATCCTGCTGATTTCGTTAAAAAAGGTGCTTTCTTAGAGTGTAAAATACTTGATATGAATGTTGCTGAAAGAAAACTTACATTAGGATTAAAACAAGTAAAAGAAAATCCTTGGGATACTGTAGAAAAAGACTTCCCAGTAAAATCTGCTGTAAAATGTAAAGTAAAAAGAATAATTAAAAACTTTGCTGTATTTGAACTTCCTAATGGTTTGGAAGGTATATGTGATATAAGCGATTTTGATTGGAGAAACAATATTGTTAACATGAAAGACTATATTAAAGAAGGTGAAGAAGTTAATATGGTTATCATGTCAATAGATAGAGATAAACAAAGAATTAAATTAAGCTACAAACATACTAAAGAAAGTCCTTGGAGATTATTTGAGAAAGCTCATCCTCAAGGTTCTATAGTTGATGGTACTGTAAAAGCTATAGTTGATTCTGGTGCTATAATTTCTTTAGAAGATGATTTAGAAGGTTATATGCATGTTTCTCAAGTTGAAATTCCTAAAGGAAGTACTTTAGAAGAAGTTATAAAAGTAGGAGAAACTTATCCATTCGTTGTAAGAGAAGTTAATCAAAGTAAAAGAAGAATTTCTTTATCAAGAAGAGAATATATGGAAGCTCAAAACAAAAAAGAAACTCAAAATTATATTTCAAAAGCAGAACCTACTTCTTTAACTTATAACCCTTTTGACAATATAAATAATTAATATTTAATATAATTATTCAATTAAAAATCCTAACATTTATTTGTTAGGATTTTTAGTTTATAATGTATTTTTATTTTTTATTGGAGATTGTTTTTTATGGACACTATAAATAACTCGAAACTAAATGAATTGAAGAATGGAAATAAAAGAATAAAAGTAGCTCATATTTCAGATACGTATTATCCCAGAACTAACGGTGTTGCAGTTTATGTAGATTCCTGTACTAATTATATGATTAATAAAGGATTTGATGTTATTATACTTGCTGCACAATATCCAATAGAAGATAAGAGACCGGAAAGACCTAATGTAAAAATAAAAAGATTTAGAGCATATCGTTTATTTTTTACTACAAATAAAGATGAAAGAACTATATATTTCTCTGAAAAGAAAAACATATATAAATTTTTAGATGAAGAAAATCCTGATATTGTATATGTACAGACAGAATTCCTTCTAGGTATTTATGCTTTAAAATGGGCTAAAAAAAATAATAAATTGATAATAATGATAGCACATACTTATTGGGCACCATATATTAAATATTATGCTCCTTATTTGCCTTTGAGTTTTTGTCACTTTTTAGTTAATCATTATTTAAACTGGTATTTTTCAGCTGCTGATATATTAATAACTTCCACTCAGGAAATGGAAGATTTCTTAGTAAAAGAATGTAAGATAAAAAATCCTATACACAGAATGTTTATAGGTATAGATGAAACAGATTTCCAAAACTTTGATAAAGAGAAAGAAAAAGCAGAAATGCTTGAAGTATACCCTAAATTAAAAGATAAAAAAGTATTATTATTTGTTGGAAGAATATGTAAAGAAAAAAATGTAGATTTTCTTTTAAAAGCCATGAAAAAAATATTGGAATATAGAAAAGATGTAGAGCTTCTATTAGTTGGAGGCGGACATTATATGCAATATTATATGGATATGGCTAAATCTTTAGGTATAAGTGAATATACTACATTCTGTGATGCTGTTGAACATTCTAAAATAAGAAAATATTATGCATTATCTGATTTATTTGTTTTCCCTAGTGTAACAGAAACACAAGGACTTGTAACTACTGAGTCATTATATTTAGGAATACCTGTTGTTGCTGTAAGTGCTTTAGGAACTAAGACAGTATTAAAAGGTAATAAAGGCGGATTCTTAGTTGATGAAAATGATGTTGAATTTGCTGAAAAAGTTAATTTATTGCTTGATAATAAAGATATATATGAACAGAAAATAGAGGAGGCTTTGGAAAGAGGTAAGTCTTTGAGTTTTTCTGCTAATTATACTTTATTCTCATAAAATACTAATTTTCTTTAGGTTTGAATATGATTTGTAATAGTAAGATGCAGTCTTTTATAAAAGATATTGATATTTCAAATATTACACCAAAAAATTATTATTCTATATTTGAAAAAGAAAATTCTAATAATGAAAAATATTGGGTGATAAGTAATGAAACAGATTGTACTTTATGTAAAACTGTTTCTGTTGGAAAGAATTTGACAGAATTTGAATGGGATAATAATGAGATATTTATTTCAAACAGTATGGATATTAAAGAGGTTCTTAATCTTGCTTTAAAAATGTTTGTATCTTTAAAAAAAATTCTTGAAGAAAATTATTCATATCAAAAATTTGATTTAGTATTATCCTTATCAGAAAAAGATGATGATGTTGCTCCAAGTGCTAATATAAGATTTTAT
The DNA here is from genome assembly GCF_036997785.1 of Brachyspira pulli. Lineage (NCBI taxonomy): Bacteria > Pseudomonadati > Spirochaetota > Spirochaetia > Brachyspirales > Brachyspiraceae > Brachyspira > Brachyspira pulli. The sequence continues at coordinate 482 of NZ_JAWLQI010000081.1, read as the reverse complement.
GCTGTTAGAAATGGTTATAGAATAATAGATATAGAAAATATTGAAAATTATAAATCAGAATCAATTTTAGTAGAATTGGTAAATTTTTAATATTTTGTTTTATTTATGAATGTGATTTTGATTTATTAATAGTATAAAATATTATTAAGTTTTCTTTAAAATATTAAGAGAAAAACTATATTCTGACTAAAAATGCAGTCTTTCGCGAAGTGTATCCGAGTTTATCGAGGATATAGGTTCTTTGTGCCAATACCACCCTAAAGGACTTCCTATGGTCGCATGCACTCCTTTCAGTTGCAAAAGAACTTGTGGTGTTACGAAGTACGCAAGTGGTGGGGCTAGTCCCCACAAATAACCCAAATATAAAATGTATTTTTTGACAAACTCCAAAATTTTTAGTATATACTGAAACGATTTCATTTTGCCGACTACTGCACATTATGTAATATTATCAACTTTTTTGACGCACAAAAAAGTTGCAA
>NZ_JAWLQI010000080.1:0-14840 GCF_036997785.1 Brachyspira pulli | reverse complement strand
GAAAATTGACAAAATATAGTTGTTTAGGTATATACTGAAAATTTTTAAGTTTGTCATTTTTTTAGTCAACTTTTTCCCGCCGCATACGCTCTGCGGACTTCGTCAAATTTGCAAAAAGTGCAAGTATAAAAAATTAGTACTAAATCATATTAAAGTTGTCTTACATGTAAGATAACTTTAGTAAATTAAAGACCAAATGCAGCCTTTCGCGAAGCGTATCCGAGCTTGTCGAGGATATAAGCTTCTTTGGGGCACCACCGAGTAGGTGCCTAATCGGCAAAAGAAGTGGGGTATGGGGCAAAGCCCCATATATAAAAATAAAAATATAAATTTATTTTTGACAAAATATAGTTGTTTAGGTATAAAAACATAATTATAATGTATTATTGATATACAATAAATATATCCTTTATTTAAATTAGAAATCACTATAGTACTTAAATATATCTTTCAAAATGAACTATTTGACTTTTTTATAATAGAATTATATACTTTGATTGAGGTGTAATATGAGTAATTTATTATTGGATTTTGGCATTATTAATTGTCTGGCTAGGAGTAAAGAAGAATTATACAATAAGTATTTCATTAATGGAGAATACGGTTTAAAAGAAAATAATGATTATACTAAAAAATTTTTTCTAGGCAAAATAGACAATGATTTCTTTAATTTTGAATTAGATGCCCCATATAACAATAAAATAAATAAAATGGCTATGTATGCAGTTGATCAATTAAAACCAATAATTGATGAAGCTAAAAAGAGATACGGAAAGAATAGAATATCTGTTATAGTAGGCACATGTGAAAATGGAAGTGATGAAACTAAAGATTATATATTAAGAGGAACAGTTGAAGATAAAAAAAGAATATTAGTTATGCAAAGTTTGAATATATGCTGTGATTTTTTACAGAAGTATTTAGATGTAACTGGTATTTCTTTCACAATATCAACAGCATGTACTTCAAGTACCAATGCAATAATTGCCGCTGATGAGCTTATAAGAAGCAATGTAATAGATGTTGCTATAGTAGGCGGTGCTGATGTTGTAACTGATACTGTTGTTTATGGCTTTGATTCTCTTGAAGTTGTTGATTACAATAAAACAAATTCCTTTTCAAAAAATAGAAGCGGAATTAATTTAGGAGAAGGTGCAGCATTTACTGTACTTGCCAGAGAGAATTTTATTGATTCAGAAGATGCTTTATATCTTAAAGGCTATAATAGCAATTCAGATTCGCATCATATGACAAGCCCAGATATAGAAGGAAATACTACAAGTAAATGTATCAATGATGCTTTAAAACATGCTGATATGAGTATTAACTCTATAGATTATATAAATCTTCATGGTACAGGTACTTTGATTAATGATAAAATGGAAAGTAAAACATTAGAAAGAGTAAATGCTTCTAATATATACTGCAGTTCAAGTAAAACATCATTTGGACATACTATAGGGGCTGCTGGTGCTATGGAGCTTGGAGTTTGTTATATTGCTCTTTCTAAAATGAATAAAGAAAAGATAATTCCGCCTCATTTATACGACGGTGAATATGATAATGAACTTTCAAGAATAAATTTAGTTACTAAGAAAATTTCTGCTGAAAGACTTGAAAATTGTATGAGTGTTTCTTTTGGTTTCGGCGGAAGTAATACTTGTTTAATAGTTGGAAAATAATTATTTATGGAAAGCAAATATATATTAAATGTACCTCATAAAGGTAAAATGCTTTTAATAGAAGGCATTATTGATATAAATTTTGATGAAAATGAAATATTGACATTCTCTAATATAAAAAAAGATAATATATTTTATGATCATTGTGAAAATTCTGATGATGAAGGTATAGAGTCTTATATATTCACAGAGTATGTTGCACAAACTTCAGCTGCTTATAATGGGGCTTTAAACAATAGTAATGATTCTAATAGGGTAGGTTTTATCTTAAATATTAAGAAAGTTAATTGTTATATTAATAGAGTAAAATCAGACAGCAGAGTTTATATATTTGTAAAAGAAGTGTTGAAAGATTCAAGTATAGCTTATTATGATGGGGAAGTAATAATAAGCAATGATGATATAAATAGCTTGGAAGAATATAAGAAAATAGTTAATTATAAAAATAAAGTTATGGACTGTTCTATTATGGTAATGGAAAGTTCTTCAGAAAATCTAATAAACGGATAAATATATGGTAAATAAGAATAAATCTATTCTAATAACTGGTGCTTCTGGAAGTATAGGTCTTGCTATATCAAAGAAAGTCATATCAAATGGTTATGATGCTGTATTATGCTACAATAGAAACGATTCTTTTATAGAGAAAATAAAAGATTATTCAAAAGATTATGATGTAAATATAAGATTTTTAAAGATAGATGTTTCAAACAGAGATGAAGCTAAAAATATTTTACTTAAGGATATTGAAGACAATTCAGCTTATTATGGTGTAGTTCTTTCTTCTGGAATTACTATGGATAATGCTTTTCCTGCTATGACTGGAGAAGAATGGGACAATGTTATAGATGTTAATCTCAAAAGTTTTTATAATATTGTTAATCCTATAATTATGCCTATGATAAGGGGCAAAAAAGGAGGACGCATTATAGCTATAAGTTCAGTATCTGGTATTATAGGTAATAGAGGACAAGTTAATTATGCTGCTTCAAAAGCTGGTTTAATAGGTGCTGTGAAATCTTTGGCTATAGAATTAGGTAAAAGAAATATTACTGTTAATTGTATTGCTCCCGGTGTTATTGAAAGCGAAATGATAAATGATGAGATAATAGAGCATGCTAAAAATATGATAGCTTTAAAAAGAATAGGAAAACCAGAAGATGTTGCTAATGTTGTGAACTTTTTATTATCTGATGAAGCTAATTATATTACAAAACAAGTTATCAGTATTGACGGCGGAATGTTTTAAATAATTTAATATGTAATTATCATTTTTTGTATGATATGAACTATATTTCTTCAAAAAACTTTTTACAAATATAGTTTTAATCTTATTTATATTAAGAGTATTTGTATATAATAGGTTATTTATGAAAAAGTTTATTTATGTATTTTTTACATTGGCCTTATTTTTTAATGCCGTTTATGGACTCACAGATAATGAAATTAAATTTTTAAAATCATGTGAAGAAGGAAAATATGATTCTGTAGTTTCACTTATTAATAGAAAAGTTAATATTAATGTAGTTTCAGAAGACGGAGTTACAGGTTTAATGCTTGCTTCGCATCATGGACATAGTGCTATTGTTAGATTATTAGTAAATTCAAAAGCAGATGTAAATATTGCTGATAAGGTAGGATATACTGCTTTAATTATGGCTGTTACAGGCGGATATGCTGATATAGCAAAAATATTATTAAAAGCTGGTGCTGATGTTAATGTTGCTAACACTTACGGAGAAACAGCTTTGCATGTGGCTTCTTATAAATTGTATGCAGATATAGTTCAAACTTTGGTAGATTATAAAGTTAATATTAATGCTGTAAACAATGATGGTGATAATGCCTTAATAATGGTATTTATGTCAGCTGATAAAAGTGAAAATATGCTTCCAGTTGCTAGAATATTATGTGATAATGGCATTGATGTTAATGCTAAAGATAAAAACGGAAGAACTGCTCTAACTTATATTAAAGAAAATTATAAAAAACCTGAAACGTTAATAGCTTTCCTAAATGAATACGGTGCTACAGAATAATAAACTCATAATTTAAATGCCTAATATTTATTATTTTATAAGTTATTTATTAATATTATAAAAGTATTGTATTCATTAATAAAAAATAGTTACTAAAGATTCTAATATTAAATAATCTTGTAAAAATAATAATCTTATATATAATTTCTTTTATATTTTTAAATTATTTGATAAATTTGTAATTAATAATGGAGGAATTTAATGATAGAAGAATTAATAAATAGATTGCCAAAATTGGAAGGAATGAAAGAAAATATAGAAAATACTATAAATGAATGTATAAAATGCTATGAAAGAGGAAATAAAATCTTAATAGCAGGAAATGGCGGAAGTGCATGCGATAGTGAGCATATAGCAGGGGAGTTATTAAAAAGTTTTTTGAAGAAACGCCCTATAAAAGAAGAAATAAGAAATGAGCTTTTAAAAATAGAAGATGGGGAATATATAGCAAATAATTTGGAATCTCCATTAAGAGCCGTTGCTTTGACTTCACATTTGGGACTTTCAAGTGCTTATTTGAATGATAAAGAGCCATATTTAGTATTTGCTCAGCAATTATTAGGCTTTGGTGATAAAGGTGATATTTTCTTTGCTATAAGTACTTCAGGAAATGCTAAAAATATTATTTATGCTGCTAAACTTGCTAAGGCTATGGGAATAAAAGTTATTTCTTTTACAAATGAGAATGGAGGAAAACTTGCTGAAATGGCAGATATTGCAATTAAAGCACCTGCTAAAGAAACACATATTTCTCAAGAATATCATGAGGCAATATACCATGAAATTTGTATAAGAGTAGAGGAGCATTTTTTCAAGGAAAATAGATAAATATAATTAATACTATTTTTATTTGAATATATTTGAGAAATAAAAAAGCTCTATTATTTTTTATTAATAATAGAGCTTTTATTTTATAATAAATTATAAATTATATTCTTTTGAATACTATAGAAGCATTATGTCCGCCAAATCCGAAAGAATTGCTTATAGCATATTCTATTTTGTAATCTTGAGCAGTATTAGCAACTACATCTAAATCACATTCAGGATCTTGTTCTTCAACATTGATAGTAGGGTGAACTTTGCCTTCAATCATACTCATAACTGTAGCAATAGCTTCTATTCCGCCAGCAGCACCTAAAGCATGACCAGTCATTGATTTTGTAGAGTTAATTTTTATCTTTTTAGCATGATCTTCGCCTAAAGCTTTTTTGATAGCTTTAACTTCTGCTATATCTCCAACAGGAGTAGAAGTACCATGTGTATTAACATAATCAATTTTGTCTGGTGATATTTTAGCACTTTGAATAGCTAAAGACATAGCTCTAGCACCCATAGCACCGTCTTCTAAAGGAGCAGTAATATGGTTAGCATCAGCAGTAAAACCATAACCGCAAACTTCAGCAAGTATATTAGCATTTCTTTTCTTAGCATGCTCATATTCTTCAAGTATTAATATTCCAGCACCTTCAGCAATAACAAAACCATCTCTGCCTTTGTCGAAAGGTCTTGAAGCTTTAGTTGGTTCATCATTTCTAGTAGATAAAGCTCTAGCATTATTAAAACCAGCAATAGTAAGAGGGTTAATAGTAGCTTCAGAACCTCCAACTACCATAATATCAGCTTCATTGTCTTTTATGTGTTTATAACCTAAACCTATAGAATGGTTTGAAGAAGCACAAGCAGTAACAGTACTGTAGTTAGGGCCGTTCATACCATATTCCATTGAAATTAATCCAGGTGTCATATTGATTATTTGCATAGGTACAAAGAAAGGTGATACTCTGCTAGGGCCGTCAGCAAGTATAACATTATGATTTGATAAAAGAGTAGTTATACCACCAATACCGCTACCAAGAACACAACCAGCTCTTAATGGATCAAAGCCTGTTTTAGGTTCTATACCAGCCTGCTTAAAAGCATGATGTGCAGCATATATTCCAAAATTAATGAAAGGGTCTAATCTTCTTAACATCTTTTTATCAGAATAATAGTCGCCTTCAACTGGTAAAGCTTCAGCACCGATTTTAGTAATAAGTTGCTCTTTTTCAGGATCAAAGTATTTGCTTAATGTTTTAATTCCAGAAACACCATTAAGTAAATTATCCCAGAAAGTTTTTACGTCATTTCCTAAAGAACTTACTATTCCAAGTCCTGTGATCACAACTCTGCGTTCACTCATATATAAAACTCCTATAATTTTGACGTTATATTAAAAAATTCCCGTAAAAGACTTTAAGCTGTTTACGGGAAAATCTAAATATAATTATTATTTTTTATGTTCTTCAATATATTTTGCAGCGTCAGCTACATTTTTGATTTTTTCTTGATCTTCTTGAGGAATTTTGATGTCATAGCGTTTTTCTAATTCCATGATTAATTCAACTAAGTCAAGTGAATCAGCGTTTAAATCGTCTACGAAAGAAGCTGTATCAGTAATTTTGCTTTTGTCTGAGATGTTTAATTGATTAGCAACAACATCTTTGATTTCATCGATTAATGCCATTTTGAATCTCCTTAAATATTAAATATTATTTTTTATTAATAAAGTGCCTTTAAAGCAACATTTATATGCTTTTTTATTTTAATTTTAATCACATTGACATACCGCCGTCAACAGCGATAACTTCTCCTGTAATATAATTACTCATATCTGAAGAAAGGAATAATACTAAATTAGCAACGTCTTCTGCAGTTCCTAATCTTTTTAATGGAGTGATACTCATAATTCCTTTAACTGTATCTTCAGGCAATACATCTGTCATATCTGTTTGTATAAAACCAGGAGCTATAGCATTTACACATATATTTCTAGGTGCAAACTCTTTAGCCATAGATTTAGTAATTCCTATAATACCAGCTTTAGCTGCTGAATAATTAACCTGTCCTGCATTACCCATTTTACCTATAACACTAGATATATTAATTATTTTGCCTTTTCTAGCTCTAAGCATATTTTTAGCAGCTTCTCTTGACATATAGAAAGCACCTGAAAGATTAGTAGAAATTACATCATTCCAAGCGTTATCGTCCATTTGTATAACTAACATATCTTTAGTTATTCCTGCATTGTTTACAAGTATATCAATAGAATTGAATTTTTCTATAGTTTTAGCAACTACTTCTTTACAAGATTCGCTTGATTTAGCATCATGCTGTAATGCTAATGTTTCTACATTGTAAGCAGATTTTAATTCTTCAGCAACTTGTGAAGCTTTTTCAAAATTAGTAGCAGTAATTACTAAATTTACGCCTTCTTTAGCTAAAGTTTCGGCTATTTTTTTACCTATTCCTCTGCTTGAGCCTGTTATTATAGCTGTTTTATTTTTAAGATTTAAGTCCATATTTACCCTTTTTTAGATATGTAAAGACATATATTATAACAAAAAAATTTTTCATTAGTTAAATATACGCTATATTAAAACAAAATATAGTAAATTTGTCAAGTAAATTTTATTAATTTAAAATTTTCGACTTTTTTGGTTTAAAAGTCGAAATAGTTAGTTCTCACTATTAAAAATAATAACTAGGATTATATAACTATTTTTTATTTATTTGATAGAATATACTGAAAATTTTAAAGTTTGTCATTTTTTAGTCAACTTTTTCCAGCCGAAGCCATACCTAAAAGGGATTTACTATGGTCGTATGGAAATTTCCTCAAAGAATCCTATATCCTCGATAAACTCGAATACGCTTCGCGAAAAGCTGCATTTTTAGTCTGAATTTAGGTTGTATCATATATTTAATAAATATTTTTAAAATATAAAGTTCTAGCAATTGCGTTTTCGCGAAGCGTGCCTGTGGCAGCTACTTTGACGAAGTCCGCAGAGCGTATGCGACAAAAAAGTAGATAAATTTATATAAAGTACATCAGTTGACAAAGTTAAAAAAATCAGTATATACTGTAAAATTATATAATATTTTATTAATGAGAATTTTATAAATTTAAATAATAAAAAACCTCCAGTATATAAATTACCAGAGGTTTTTTAGTATTATTTATTCAAAATAATATTATTTTTTAGTTTTTTTGCTTGCTGCTTTCTTTGGTTTTTCTTCTTTATCTTCTTTAGGCTCTTTAACTGCTTTAGTTGTTTTAGCTGCCTTTTTAACAGTTTTTTCGCCTTTTATCATATTCATTGCTATTTCAATTAATTCTTTAGCTTCTTTTTTGCTTTTAGCTTCAGCAATAATACGAACTATAGGCTCAGTATTAGAAGAACGTACATGAAGCCAGCCGTTTTCTAAATCTATTTTTATGCCGTCAATAGTTGTAATTTTAGCTTTATTGTATTCTTCTTTTACTTGTTTTAAGAAATTATCTTCATCTATTTTTGCTATTTCTAATTTTTCTTTAACTATTTCGTATTTTGGTATTTCATTAACGAGTTCTGTAATAGATTTTCCTGTTGTAGCCATTAATTCTAATATTAAAGATATACCTAAAAGTGAATCTCTGCCAGGAGTTACTGCAGGAACTATTATTCCTCCGTTGCCTTCTCCTCCGAAATATAATTTATTTTTTACAACATGTGAAGAAACATTTATTTCTCCTATTTTTGTACGGTCAACAGAGTATCCTTTTTCCTTAGCTAAATCATCTATCATTCTTGAAGTAGATAAATTTACTGCTGCATTTCCTTTTCCTACATGCCATAAATATTTAGCACATAAAGCTAAAGTATATTCTTCGCTTATTATTGTTCCATCATCAAGTACTAATGCTAATCTGTCAGCATCTGGGTCTTGAGTAAATCCAATATTTACTTTATTTTTCTTTACTAAATCAGATAGACTTTTCATACTTGCTGCAGAAGGTTCAGCAACATGGGCAAATTTTCCTGTATGTACATTGTTTATTGAAACTTCTTTTACTCCTAATGCTTTAAGTAGGGGAGGAGTTGCAAATAAACCTGTACCATTAACATAATCGCATGCTACTTTGAAATTAGCTTTTTTGATTTTTTCAACATCTATCCATCTTAATATACGCTTGATATGTTCTTCTATAGCATTGTCAATTTTTTCATAAGTGCCTGTTTCTAATGCTTTTACAAATCTTGAAGATTTTTTATCATAAAGCTTCATAAGTTCATTAACAGCTTTTTCATCTAAGAAATGTCCGCCTTTTCCTATAAGTTTTAAGGCATTCCATTCTATAGGGTTATGGCTTGCTGATATCATTATACCGCCATGTATTTTTAATTTTTCAACCATATATAATGCAGTTGGTGTTGGTGTTATGCCTATATCTATAACATTTATACCTGATGCCATTAATGTTGAAACAACAGCATTTAATATTGATTCTCCTGTTATTCTTGTATCTCTTGCCACTAAAACTTTTGCTTTTTTTGGAAAAAGACATGCGAATGCTGAAGTATAATCCACTACGGTTCTTATATCTAAACCGTCCCCTATTATACCTCTTATTCCTGATATACTTGTTTTTAATGTTGGCATTAAAATTCTCCCTGAATAATTATTAAAAATAATTTTTATTGTTTATATATTTTTATAATAATAAAATTAAATATGATGTATATTTGCTATTCTGTTCATACAGTTTTTATATTCTATAAAAAAGGCTTTGATATCAACTATATTAATATAATTATTGGCTGATATTTGGGCTCCTCTTATTTTATTAAATTCTTTTTTTAATATTTGTGTATCTTTGAAATTTATTATCGTCTTAATATCATTAAGAGTATATAATAAATTAATGGAGTTACTTCCTTCGGGGATTGTTTCTGTTTTTAATATGTAATATAAAGTTATTAATATTTTTGCAAGAATATCATCAGTATTAAGTACTATTATTTTTAGTATAGTATTTCTTATTTTCATGCATACCATTTTTGAATAGTAAAGTTCAACAGATTGATCATTTTCCATAATACTTATTAATTCATCTTTTGTTAATACTTTTATTGTAGAATCTTCTAAAATGACAGCACATGTAGATAAAGGCTGATATGATAAAATGGGTTGGTATCCATCTATCATATGATTTTTTGAATAAATAGCTCTTGTAACCTGATCTAAATTTACTATATTATATATGCCTACTTTTCCTGATTCGATTATATATACTTTATCTGTATATTCTAATTCTGTATAAATGCAATATCCCTTTTTATACTTATAAAGATTGTTATTTATTTTTTTAGGTTCTTCTATCGGAGTTATTTCAGATAAATATTTATTTACTTCATCAATTTCTTCACATTTAGGAAATGATTTAATATATTCTTTACATAGTTTATATGATATATTGTGAAATCCGTTTTTATGATAAACTTTTATCATATTAAGAATTTCTTCTTGAGTTTTTCCATTAGTAATTTCTTTATTTTCTGATAATAATAAATAATATCTTCCAAGCCATTTTTCAAATGCTGCATCTAAATTATCTGCTATTTTTACCATCAATTCTTTATTATTCATTTCTATTATATCATCAATTTCTATTTCAATGACTTCAACATCTTCTAAAGCTTTTATATTAAAAAAATACGGTTCATTTAAAAAAGCATTTACTAAACCTATTATATCACCTTTATTGAATTCTATATTAAAATTAAAAGTACCATAAGATATAGCTTTACCTTTAGTTATAATATAAAAAGAGTTTTTTGGATTTTGATCTTTAATATAAATCATAGACGATTTTTTGAAATTTAAATTAGTGTATCCAATCATAATTATTCCATATCAATATAATTTATTATAGTACAATATTTTATTTTTTACCAATATGTTATACATTTTTATAATAATAGCAATTTACTGAATGGTCATTTATTATTCCAATAGCTTCTAAATAACTATAAATAATTATACTTCCTACAAATTTAAATCCTCTTTTATTTAAGTCTTTGCTTATAGTGTCAGATAATTCATTTCTTACTGGGAGCGGATCATCATCATTTAATTTATTATCTATTTGTTTATAATTTGTAAAAGACCATATGTATTTATCAAAGCTTCCAAATTCTCTTTGTACTTCAATAAATTTATTTGCATTTATTATAAGTGCATTAATTTTTCTTTTATTTCTTATGATTCTCTTATCGTTTAACAATTCTTCTATTTTTTTATTATCGTATTTAGCTATTTTTTTATAATCAAAATTATCAAATGCTTTTCTCATATTTTCTCTTTTATCTAGTATGCATTTCCAGCTTAATCCAGCCTGCATACCTTCAAGTATAAGCATTTCAAATAATTTATTTTCATCATGGCAAATTCGGCACCATTCTTCATTATGATATTTTATTTCTATTTCACTTTTAGCCCATTTACATATTTTTTGCATTAAGATAATAGTCCTTATTCTATATTTACTGTACATTCATAGTTATCTACTTTTATATTATATTTTCCGTTTTTTAGAGTTGTAGAATAATTATCTTTTTCTCCGAATATATTTACTATTTTTTCACCATTATAATCTATAACGCACCAATTTTTTATATTTCTTATATTAATATAATATTCATTGTTGATTTTATTTATTTCTATATTTTTAAAAACATATATTTCATTTTCTTTATTTCCTCTTGATGCTAGTGGAGTTATTTTGGTGAAATAGAGCATATAATCTATTATATTGTTTTTTATATTTATAACAGACTGTTGTTTTGACTCCTTAAACATATCAGAATCTTCTACATTTTCCATAATAAATAAATCATTTTTTAAGCTGCTTACTTCTTTTTGTAGGGATATATCTGTTTCGAGAGCTTTTAAAAACTCATCAGACACTTTAATACCATTAACATAATTGATAATTTCTTCTTCTGTATAATTATATTTATCCATATATTAACCCAATAAATTATTAAAATTTTCTTTTAAGCTAGATTTGATTTTATTTATGATTTTTGTAACTATATTGCTTGTAATATTTAAAAGTTCAGCTATAAAATTATAAGGTACATTTATTTTTATAGAATGAAGTTTTTTTATATAATTTTGTTTTTTGCTTGCTAAATGTACTGTAAATATTCCTCTTTTATGATTTTCTTCTATTTGGGCATTTACTTTTGCTATTTTGTCTTGCTGTTTTATTATGTCATTGTATTTGTTTATATATGTTGCTCTTGCTTTTTCTACTATTGAATATGCTTCTTCATAATTTATATTAAAATATTTCATTAAAGGATTTATTATTAAATTTATAAACAATTCAAGATTATGTATAAAGAAAGCTATTGAATCTCTATCATTGAATTTGTTTTCTATATATTTGAATATATTTAAAGCTAATTCTTCTATATTATCATCACCATTATAATTTTCTGTATATTCATTGATAGAGTAGGACTTAGTATCATAAAGTACATCATGCAATGTCATAGCTTCTCTGCTGCATAATGGAGCATCAATGGATATTTCTTTTTGATTATGTTTTTCTTTTCTTTTTTTATGATCTATATAATTTAAATAATGACTTCTTAATGTATATGTGAACCAAGTTATAAATTTAGCATCTGTTTCATTGTATTTTAATATTATATTTTCAAGTCTTTCTATGTAGTATGAATAAAACTCCAATGCATTATCATGAAAAGCACCAAAAACTTTCCTTGGATAATTATATATATAATGTGATAAGTGTTCGTTTATTTCTCTTAAAGCAATGATACTTCTTGTAGCTTTGTATTCTGAAATAGTCTTTTTTATAAACTCATCATCAATCATTGTTTTCCTCATATTTTAATATATTGTAGAATATTTCTTTCATTCTTTCATCTTTGATATCAGATTCTTTTATTACATTATCAATCCATTCTTTATGTTCTTTTCTAATTTCTTTTTTAGTAGTTTTTTCAGTTTTAGGAATTTCTTGTACTCTATTATTAACTTCTCCGATTCTAGTTTTTAATTCAGTAACTTCTATATTTGTTTCTTTTTTTATATTTTTGAATATATTTGATCTATTCATAAATATTTCATTAGCCCATACACTATCTATTATAGTAACGGTTAAAACAGAATTTCTAAAGAATGATGGATAGCATATTTTAGATAATACTTCCCCCATAATATCGTCCCACTTTTGAGATATTTTTATGTAATTAGCTAAATTTATATTTTGGTATGATTTCATATTAGAATATTCTTCTAATATATTTTTTATTTCACGCATAATAATAACCCTATTATTAAACATCATACAATATTTTTTTATATTATCAATTAGTTATTAGTATTTTGTGTATTTGTTGCTGTCATTGTTGTATTATTAGTATTCACATTAGTTATTATTGTATTTGTTATAATAGTATTAGTAATATTGTTTATAACATTATTTGTGTCTATTTGATTAGTATAATTATTTTCTAATTCTATAGGCTTAACTTCTAAATCTTCATCATAAGTAATTTTTGAATTATCATTTGTTGATTTAGATACAGTATTTTCTATTATCAAATCATTAGTATTTCCAGACATTCTAGCAAGTATTGTTCTTGTTCTATTTACAGAATCTTTTAATCCCTTATATTGAGGATTTATTTTATATGCTTCTTCATAAGTATTTAATGCTGAACTGAAATTTTTATCTCTTTCATAAGTTGCAGCCAAATTAACCATATAAACTACATTATTTGGACTATATACAGTTGCTTTTAAGAAAGATGATTCTGCTTGTTTATAATCTTCTATGTATAAATATAGAAGTCCCAAAAAATTATTCATATAAGCATCATTAGGTTTTAGATTTACAGAATATGTTATAGATTCTATAGCTTTATTAGTATCGCCTAATTTATATAATGCATATCCTTTTTGAAAATGAAGTTTTGCAGAAAATCTATTAACTATTATTCCGCTTCTTGCCACCCTAAGCATATTTGTATAATCTTTTAAATTCATATAAGAATTGGCAAGATTTTCAAAATATTCTATTCTTAATACAGGAGAATTAGCTATTTCATATTCAAATAGTTCTGCTGCTTTTTTATAATTTTTGGCATTGTAATATCTGTATGCATTTGATAAATTTTTTTTATTGTATATAAACACATCATTAGTTTGAGAAAACAATGATAGTGTAAATATACAAAAAATAACAAATACCTTATTAACGTCCATCTTTTTTGAAACTTTGTAATCTAAAGTCATTTATCATAGCATTAGCATAAGCTACTGTAGCATCATATATTTCTTCTTTGCTTTTTCCTTTAAAGAATTTATATACTCTAGGAGATTGAGTATTTAAATAATCTGGAAGAACCATTTCTCCATCGCTAGTAGCTTTAAGAGCTATAGATTTGATATTAGATAATTTCTCTATAAATGCATGAAGGAAGAAACCTGATTCTTTTAATATAAATTGTTCAGCTCTGCTTGAGTTGTCTCCATTATTTAAAGCAAAAATGTAATCAGCAAATATCTGAGGCACTTTTGTTTCACCTACAGGTATGATAAATTTTTGGAATTGATTATCATAATCTTTGATAGCACTTTCAACAACATAATCGCTAGCAGGCCCGCAGCAGAAGAATCTTATAACAGAGAAACAATTATATAATTCTTTGAAAGCACCATATAAATGTTTAATTTCTTCATCTGCTTTAGGATGCATATCTTCTAAAGGATATTTTTCTGTAGCACTTTTGAATTTCTCTATCATATTATCGACTTTGTTCATAAAAGAATTTTCTTTGGCTTTTTCTTCTTCAGCTTTTTTTCTTTGACGTTCTAATTCTCTGTCTCTTAATGTAGTTTTTATATCTTCTAATATTTTTATTTCAACTATTAAGAAGTTTGATAAATCTTGTCTGTTTTGTAAAGCTTCTCTATATCTGTCATTAAAACTATTTACATTATAAATTTTGCTGCCGTATTTTTCAGCACCTTGTTCATACTCGCGTCTTATTTTTGCCAAAGTAGCATTAATTTCTTTATCACTTAAACTAGCCATTCTTAAGACCCCTTTTTTAATTGAAAATATTTATAATCCCATTAAACTGTGTAAAATATCATTACAATATATCGAAAACTTTCACTAATTAATTATACAATTTTTTTAAAATAAATCTAGTATAAAAAATATTATGTATATTATAGTTATTTTTATCTTTTTGTATGTAAATATATTTTG
>NZ_JAWLQI010000079.1:0-14885 GCF_036997785.1 Brachyspira pulli | reverse complement strand
TCATCTTTGAAATTTTACTCTTGTTTATTATAACTACTTATGATATAATATTTCCGTAAAAAAGTTTTATGTAGGTGTAATTTATGTCCCCTCAAAAAATAAGTTCTAAAGAAATTCTTGCTATAAAAATATCAGCAGAATATAGTGAATTAAATAAGTATATATATATAGTGCTTTTTATAGATAAATACCATAGTAAATTAATAGATATTGCTTTTGTTATATCTGATGACCATAAGCTTCTTAGATTTTTAGAGTCTTATACTAATTTTTTAGAGATGTATAAGCATATAAAGATATACAATAAGCTTAATAGTTATCGTAAGACTATACTTTTTGAAAAATTTCAAAAGGTACTAGATGATATTTTTAGTGATGAAAAAAATATTAATAATATGATAATATACCAATCTAATAACAATATAATATCTATTATTGATATATTTTCCAGCAGTTTAAATAGATTTATGGACTTTCATATAGGAACTTTTGATTTAGCAAGTACACTTCTTGATTTTGATGAGGTTTATGCTGGGTTAGAGAGTATTCATAAAGAATTGGAAAACGCTTCATCTGCTCCGGTAGTATATAATGATTCTTCTAGCAGCAGTGATCAGAAAACTGAAACACAAAAAGAGGCTGAAGCACCTAATTATAAACTTATTAATGCTTCATTTATAGTAGATCCTATATCCGGCACATCTATAAATGATATAAGACCTGGCGATAAAGTTATGGTCAGCATAAATTCTAATACTGTTGAAGAAAATATAATATATTTAGAGTTAAAAGGTAAAAAAGATAAATATTCTAAATATTTAGTTCCAGCAGAAGTTTTAGAAAAAACAGTTGGAGATAAATCAATAAAAATTTTGCTGAAATTAATAGATGGATATTGTGCTTTAATAGAAGAAATTGAGCCAATAAAATTAAAAATTTTTAATCCTATTAAAGATGTATATATTGAAGGGGAGGATAATGACCCGGAAAAAGATAAAGATACTATCTTTGATAAGATTTTGTCAAGATTCAGTACTTTCAGATTAGTTATGTTTGGTTTGGGAGCTGTTATACTTTTAGTCTTCTTTGCTATAGTATACGTATTTTTCTTTCAAACTTGATTATTAAAACTTAATATTGATTAATTTTAAAAGAAGAAAAATATTGGAGTTTTTATACTATGTTTGAGAAATATATATCTACACCTATAATACCTGTTGTTGTTGTTGAAACTGAAGAAGAAATAAGAAATATTGCAGAACTTTGTTTGGAATTTTTACCTTCTATAGAACTTACTATGAGAACTGAATATGGATATAAAGCTTTAGAAATATTAGCTAAAGATTATCCTAATCTTCAAAGAGCTGCTGCTACTGTTCTTAATACAGAACAAGTTGATAGAATATTAGATTTAGGTACTGATATAATAATAAGCCCTGGATTTCAGCCTGTTATGCTTGAATATGCTAAAAAGAAAAATTATAATTATATTCCAGGTGTTGCTACTCCTTCTGAAATAGAGCAATGTTTAGCTTATGGTTATAAATATCTTAAATTCTTCCATGCAGGTTTATACGGCGGAGTTGAGTGGATAAAAAATGTTGCTTCTGTTTATAAACATACAGGAGTAAAATTTATGCCTCTTGGCGGTGTTAAATTAGCTGATGTTAAAGACTATTTACAACAGCCTTTAGTTTTTGCCTGCGGTGGTTCTTGGTTATGTCCTAGAAATTTATTGCAGGAAAAAAATTGGAAAGAAATTAGAAATAGATTTGAAGAAGCATCAAAACTAATAAAAGAATTATCTAAATAAGTCTTTTTATATAATTTATTAATAATACTATTCTTTTCTTTTTTAATTGGAGTAAATTATGAATATATTGGTATATTCAGTTTTAGATGATGAATTAGAGTATTTTAAATTAATGGAAGAAAAATATAGTATTAAATTTACACTTAATAAATTTCATTTAAATCTTAAGAATGCAGATGAATCTAAAGGTTATGATTCTATAATATTTAATGCAAGAGATGCTATTACAGATAAAGTACTTGATAAACTAAAGGATAATGGTGTTAAATATATGAGTACAAGATCTGTTGGATTTGATAATGTTGATATTGATTATGCGAGTAAAATAGGTATTAAAATATCTAATGTTCCAGCATATTCGCCTAATTCTGTTAGTGAATTTACCATTCTTTCTTTATTGTCTTTGATTAGACATTATAATAATTTAATTATTAATGCCTATAATAGAAATTTTATACGTACAGGTCTTGTAGCAAAAGAGATTAGGAATTTAAATATTGGTGTTATAGGTAGTGGAAGAATAGGAAGTTTAACAATAAAACATCTTAAAGGATTTTTTCCAAAAAATATATTTGTATATTCAAGAACTCAGAAAGATGAAATAAAAAAATATGCTGAATATGTAAGTTTAGATGAATTGTATAAAAATAGCGATGTTATAATTTATCATGTTCCTTCAAATAAAGAAACAGAAAATATGATTTGCGAAGAATCTATAAAAAAAATGAAAAAAGGTGTTTATATTATTAATGTTAGTAGGGGAACTATAGTCAATAATAAAGATTTGCTTGAAGCATTAAAGAGCGGATATATTGCTGGTGCCGCTTTAGATGTATATTCAAATGAAATAGTATATGTAAATAAAGATATAAAAAATGAAGTATTGAAAGACAGTATTATAGAAGAATTTTTTACTATGGATAATGTAATAATAACACCTCATTCAGCATTTTATACAGATGAAGCATTATCTAATATGGTTAGTATATCAGTTAATAATATATTAGAATTCAAAAATACTGGAAAATGTCTTAATGAAATATAATTATATATAGTAATTTTTTTGTTTTTTTCATTGACTAAGTTGCTAAAGTTATGTAAAATTATTTTAGTGTTTAATAATAATTTTTTATTGAAAATTATTATTAATTTAAGGAGTTTATTATGAAGATAACTAAAAAATATTTATCGTTTCTAATTAGTTTAGCCATTATATTTGTAATAGTTTTTTCTTCAGTATCATGTAAAAAAAATGCTGCTGTTACTGATGATGAAGGTATTATTGTAAATCTTAGTGTAGAACCAAAGACTATAGACCCAAGTTTAAATGCCCAAATATATGGAGTAATTTATATATCACATGTATTTGAAGGATTAACAGTAAGGGATAAAAATAATCAAATTGTTCCAGGTGTTGCTGAATCCTGGGAAATAAGTGAGGATGGAAAAATTTATACTTTCTTTCTTAGAACTAATTCAATATGGTCTGATGGAAAACCAGTAGTGGCTGAAGATTTTGTTTATAGTTGGAGAAGACAGGTTGATCCTAAAGTTGCAAGTGAATATAGTTATCAGCACGAGCCAGTAAAAAATGCTATGGCTATTACTAGGGGAGAGCTGCCTGTTGAATCATTAGGTATTAAAGCTGTTGATGACCATACATTAGTTGTAGAGTTAGAAGCACCTACTGCTTATTTCTTAGAAGTAATAGCTTTTCCGACTTTTGCACCTTTAAGAAAGGATATAATAGAAAAATATGGTGATAAATGGACATTAAGCCCAGAAACTTATATAGGTAATGGGCCTTATGTTATGGCAGAACGCAATATAGATGAAAATATTATAATGGTGAAAAATGATAAATATTGGAATGCTGATACTATAGTTGCCAAAAAAATCACATTTGTTCTTATGCAAAATGGAGCAGCAGCTGTTGCTGGTATAAAAGACGGTACATTACATATGGCTTACGAACCTCCTCAACAAGATATTCCAACACTTACTGAGGAAGGTTTAATTCAAATTAAGCCTCTTATAGCAACATATTATTATCCTATCAATGTTACTAATGAATATTTAAAAGATCCGAGAGTAAGAAAAGCTTTATCTCTTGTTATTGATAGAAATTATATAGTTGAAAAAGTTACAAAAGGCGGACAAAAACCTGCAGTCGGTTGGGTTCCTTATGCAGTTAATGATGTAAAAGGTGATTTTAGAATTAACGGCGGTAATTTATACGATATATCAAAAGACGGATATGCTAAAAATATAGAGATGGCTAAACAACTTTTTGCTGAAGCTGGATATCCTAATGGTGAAGGATTCCCTGTTATAGAATTCAAAACAGATCCAGGCAACCATGTTGAAATATTTGAAGCAGTACAGCAAATGTGGAAGGAACATCTTAATGTAGATTCTAGCATCACTCAAATAGACAATGCTTTATTAGGTCAAACTTTATTAGAAAAGAATTTTATGATAGGAAGACTTTATTGGTCAGCAGATTATTCTGATCCTATGTCTATGATGAGTTTATTTACTAGCTATAATACTCAAAATAATGGCGGTTATAGTAATAAAAGATATGATGATTTAATAAATACTGCTATGTCTACAGATGATAATAATATAAGAATGCAGGCTATGCATGAAGC
This sequence comes from Brachyspira pulli, assembly GCF_036997785.1. Classification (NCBI taxonomy): domain Bacteria; kingdom Pseudomonadati; phylum Spirochaetota; class Spirochaetia; order Brachyspirales; family Brachyspiraceae; genus Brachyspira; species Brachyspira pulli. Next base: position 10,418 of record NZ_JAWLQI010000079.1, on the reverse strand, counting down.
TGAAAAAATACTTGTACAGGAAGATATGGGTGCTATACCTATATATTTCTTCACAGAACCTTTATTGGTAAATCCTAAATTAAAAGATGTAGTATATAATCCATTAGGATTCCATAAATTTTTCTATGCTTCTTTAGAAAAATAATTAATGTTTGATAAATATTCTAGGCAATGTATTAGTTTACGTTGCCTATTTTTTTATATAGTAATATTTAAAGTTTTAATACTGTAAAAAAATATATAATTTTAATAAAATCTAAACTTATTTGACATAATATCCGATTTTTTAAATGTAAAAAAAAGTTGAAAATCTTTCAATAATAATGTTAAATATACGAAATAAAAAATATTTAATTTTTAAGGCGGGTTTATTATTAAAAAAATAAAAAAGACCATAGTAATTATTTTTCTTGTAATAATAATGTTGTTTGCAAATTCTTGTGATACATTTGACATGTACATAAGAAAGGCTCTTGACGGAGTTAATCTTTATGAGCTTAGTGTATTTGGAGAATCTTTAGGACGTGATATAAAAGTTGTAGAGCTTAGAGGTTTTGATGTAAACAATTTTAGAAGTAATAGAGTTTCTTATTATATAAATAGATATCAAGGCAGCTGGAAAAACTATATGCAAAAGATTATAGATAGATCCCAAATATATTTGCCTTATATCAAAGAAGTTTTTGAAGCTAAAGGTGTTCCTGAAGATTTGGCTTATTTACCTATAATAGAAAGTGATTTTAATCCTCAGGCAGTATCACATGCCGGTGCAGCTGGTCTTTGGCAGTTTATGCCTATGACAGGTGCTATATATAATCTTAAAGTTAATTATTGGTCTGATGATAGATTTGATCCGGAACGTTCTACTAAAGCTGCAGCCGACCATTTAGTAAGGCTTGATAAAAATTTTAAATCTTGGGTAATTGCTTTAATTGCTTATAATGCAGGAGGCGGAAGAATATCCAGAGCTATTCGTGAGGTAAAAAGTAATGATTTTGAGGATTTATTAGCGGCTGGTGTATTGCCTAAAGAAACAGAAGAATATATACCAAAATATGTTGCTGCTGTTATTATTGCTAAGAACCCAGAAAAATTTGGTTTTAAAATAAATAAACCTAAAGTAGTTTTTCCTCAAGGCGATTTAGTTTATGTTGATGATGCTGCTGATTTATCTGTTATAGCCAAAATGATAGAAGTTGATACTGATGATTTAAAAGCTTTGAATCCTCATTTAGCTAGAGGGGTAACTCCTCCTGGTATGGTTAGATATCCTCTTAGAATACCTGAAGGAAAAGGCGAATTATTTAATGAAACTTTTGGTAAGATACCAGCAAGTGAAAGAGTAACTTTCAGACGTCATGAAGTAAAAATGAATGAAACACTTTCACATTTATCTAAATTTTATGGTGTTCCTATTAATGCTATTGTAGAAATAAATAAATTGAAATCTAAAAGTCTTAATATAGGTCAGCAAGTAATGATTCCTATTCAAGGACTTGATAATGCTAAACAAGTTGATTTAGCACAGTATGAAGAAGAACAGCAAAGAATAAGAGAGGGTAGGTTTGTTTATTTTGAATCTTTGCCTCCTCCTGATTATGAATATAAAGATATAATGTATCATGTTAGATCTGGGGATACTCTTTGGATAATAGCTAGAAAATTTAATGTAGATATATCTGAAATAAAAGCTTGGAATAGATTAAATAGTAATGTACTTTCTATTGGTATGGAAATATTTTTAAGAATACCTATAAATAAATAATATTATTTTAGTTTTTCATTTATGAGTATTTCTAATCTATTTAATATTTTAGTTCTTCTTTCCCAAAGATAGTCAACCATAGAATCATATATTTTTACTTGTTTTTGAAAAGCATCAAATAATTTATCATCTTTATGTAATTTTTCTATTTCTTTGATGAGTTCTGTATTATCTTCATCTTTTTTGAAAAATAATAATGCATTTTTATTAACTAAGTCTAGTTCTATATTTTCATCGCCATTGTATATAGGTATGCAGCCTGCCTTGAAAGCATCAAAGAGTTTTTCAGTTATATATCCATTACTAATAGTGTTTTCAGGACATATATTGAATTTGAAGTCTTTTAAATATTCTATTTTATCATTTTTAAAATCTGTTTTTAATGTATCATCATTATGAAATAATTTACTTGGGCAATTTATATTATCTATTTTTATTATTTTATCATACATTTGAGTTCTTATATTGGTTGCATCATGGCTTGCTACTAATGAAGCAAATTTATTTTTTTTAGATTTTGCATTATTAATATTATCTATAACTTTTTTGATATCATCTTTAGTATAGTTTTTATTGTCAAGTAATCCAATAAAATTATAAGATATCCAAATAGGAAAACGTACGTAATTTTGATGTTTATTTTCATCTATTCTATCAAAACCAAGTGATAAATCTACATCATTTATACAATTATCGGAATATTCAGCCCAATTTGGAGAAATTGATTTATTTGATACACATTCTCCAGTATAGAAAATTTTTATTTTTGCTTTAGATTTTTCTAAAAAATATCTTTTACCTATAGGAGAAAAAAGTTCTATATCTGCTTTATAGCATATTTCTAAATCATTAATATAATTATTTTTTATTGCAATATAAATAAAATTATCTTTAAAATATTTTTCATCTATTATCCAATCGTTTGTAACAAAAAATGTTTTTTTATTTTTTATATTCTTTGAATAGGATATGTAATCTACCCAATAACAAAAGTTCCTTGTTATAAGATTATCTCTCATAAGTAAAGATCTAAATTTATCTCTCAAACTTCTAATTGGTATAAACCATACTATATAGTGTATAAAATTTTTTTCCATAATTACATTCCTATTTTTATAGTTTGCTTATAAGAATTTCCAATCTATTTAATATTTTAGTTCTTCTTTCCCAAAGATAGTCAACCATAGAATCATATATTTTTACTTGTTTTTGAAAAGCGTCAAATAATTTATCATCTTTATGTAATTTTTCTATTTCTTTGATGAGTTCTGTATTATCTTCATCTTTTTTGAAAAATAATAATGCATTTTTATTAACTAAGTCTAGTTCTATATTTTCATCGCCATTGTATATAGGTATGCAGCCTGCCTTGAAAGCATCAAAGAGTTTTTCAGTTATATATCCATTACTAATAGTGTTTTCAGGACATATATTGAATTTGAAGTCTTTTAAATATTCTATTTTATCATTATTAAAATCTGTTTTTAATGTATCATCATTATGAAATAATTTACTTGGACAATTTATATTGTCTATTTTTATTATTTTATCATACATTTGAGTTCTTATATTGGTTGCATCATGGCTGGCTATTAATGAAACAAATTTATTTTTTTTAGATTTTGCATTATTAATATTATCTATAACTTTTTTGATATCATCTTTAGTATAGTTTTTATTGTCAAGTAATCCAATAAAATTATAAAATATCCAAATAGGAAAACGTACGTAATTTTGATGTTTATTTTCATCTATTCTATCAAAACCAAGTGATAAATCTACATCATTTATACAATTATCAGAATACTGGCTCCATGTTTTATTAATAGCATTTTGAGATACACATTCTCCAGTATAAAATATTTTTATTTTGGCTTTTGAATTTTCTAAAAAATATCTTTTCCCAACAGGACCGAAATATTCTATATCTGGATTATAACTTATTTCTAAGTCACTAATATAATTATTTTTAATTAACTGATAGAAATAATTATCTGGAAAGTCTTTTTCATTTACAGGCCAATCATTTCTTACAAAAAAAGTTTTTTTACCATTTATACTATTTTTGTAATGATTATAATTTATTTTATATCCTAAATCTTTTAAATAAATTGAATCAATTCTTACTTTATTTCTAATATTTCTATTTGGAATAAACCATACTAAATATTCTATTAAATTTTTTTTTAATTTTAATTTATTACTCATATATTTAATTTTTAAATTTGTCCAAACTTAAACCAACATTTTTTAAATCATATTCAAGCATTATTTTTACTAATTCTTTAAAAGTAGTTTTTGGCTGCCAACCTAATTTTTCTTTTGCTTTCGTAGGATCTCCTAATAATAAATCTACTTCAGCTGGTCTATAATATCTAGGGTCTATTTCTACATATTTTTTCCAATCAAGTCCGACAAGACCGAAGGCTTCATCAAGGAATTCTCTAACTGAATGTGTTTCACCAGTTGCTATAACATAATCATCTGGTTTTTCTTGCTGAAGCATAAGCCACATAGCTTCTACATAATCTTCAGCATATCCCCAGTCTCTTTTAGAATCTAAATTACCTAAATATAATTTATCCTGCTCTTTATTTAATATTCTGGCAATAGCATGCGTAATTTTTTTTGTTACAAAAGTTTCACCACGTCTTGGACTTTCATGATTAAATAATATTCCATTACAAGCATACATATTATAACTTTCTCTATAATTAACTGTAATCCAATATGAATATAGTTTAGCACAGGCATAAGGACTTCTTGGATAGAATGGCGTTTTTTCTGTTTGCGGTGTTTCTACAACTTTACCATATAGTTCACTTGTAGATGCTTGATAAAATTTGGTTTTAATTTGAGTTTCTTTTATAGCATCAAGTATTCTTATTGTACCAAGACCTACAACATCAGCTGTATATTCAGGCATATCAAAACTTACACGTACATGGCTTTGAGCCGCTAGATTATAAATTTCATCAGGCTGTATTTTTTCTAATAATCTTGATAAATTAGAACTATCAGATAAATCACCATAATGCAGAAACATTCTAACATCGTTAATATGCGGATCTCTATATAAATGATCTATTCTTTCAGTATTAAAAGATGAACTTCTTCTAATAATACCATGTACTTCGTAACCTTTTTCTAATAATAATTCAGCTAAATAAGATCCATCTTGACCAGTTATTCCTGTAATAAGTGCTTTTTTCATATTTTACATCCTATTATTATTTGTTATAGTATTTTATAAAATCATTATATGCTATTTTTAATCCGTCTTCAAGTTCTGTTTTATATTTCCAACCTAAAGCATTCATTTTAGATACATCAAGCAATTTTCTCATAGTACCATCAGGTTTAGAACTATCCAATTTTATTTCACCTTCAAAGCCTACAACTTTTTTAACTAATTCAGCTAATTCTTTTATAGTTACTTCTTTTCCAGAACCTATATTTATGAATTTTCCTATTTCTTTAGCATCTTTATTTTCCATTAGATATAAACAGGCTTCAGCCAAATCATCAGAACACATAAATTCTCTTAATGGAGTACCGCTTCCCCAAATAACTGTTTCTTTTAAATTATTTATTTTTGCCTCATGAAAACGTCTAATAAGCATTGGTATTACATGTGCATTTTCTGGGTGATAATTATCATTTATACCATAGAGATTGCAAGGCATAACAGCTATATAATTTGTGTTGTATTGTCTATTATATGCATCACATAATTCTATTCCTGTAATTTTTGCTAAAGCATAAGGTCTGTTTGTACTTTCTAAATATCCAGATAATAAATATTCTTCTTTTATTGGCTGAGGACATTCTTTAGGATATATACAGCTTGAACCTAAAAATAGTAATTTCTCAACATTATATTTATATGATGCTTCTATTATATTATTTTGTATTTGTAAGTTATAGAGTAGGAAGTCAACAGGATATGTATTATTTGCATATATTCCGCCAACTTTAGCAGCAGATAAAAATACCCACTCAGGTTTTTCTTTTTCAAAAAAATTAAAAACATCTTCTCTTTTTGTGAGATCTAATTCAGAGTGAGTTTTTCTTAATATATTATTATATCCATTTTTAGTTAGTATTCTGTCTATTGCACTTCCAACTAAACCTCTATGACCAGCAATATATATTTTTTTTGATTTATTTATCATTTATCTTTTCCTGTTAGAGCTTCTACTATATTTACTAGATTAGAAATAGATCTGTTAAAGTAAACCAATACATCTCCATATAAGTGGGCATTTAAAGCAGGTATTAATGATTTATCAACATTATCATAATGTCTTTCTCTAGCTTCGTAATAGAAACCTTTTATTTCATGATACTTTTGCATAGCTTCATCATAAGTTTTTTCTTTGTTTAAATAATAGTACTGAAGTATTAATTCAGATAAATAATCTATAAATTCTTTATTATTATGAAGCATTTTTAATATATCTTCTTTTTGTGTTTCACTAAATAAAGTTTTCTTTTCATTTCCTTTAATAATAGCTTTTCCTAAATCTTTTAGATTATCACCTAAATTTTCATAATATGTACTAATATTTATTAATGAAGCAATATTTGCCGAATTTAATGTATTTTTTCCTAGTAATTTTAATAAGAAAGAATGTATTTCTTGATCTGTATTATCAAGCATTTTTTCATGGTCTCTAATCTTTGTAAGAAGTCTTTCACTAGGATTGTCGAATAATTGTTCTATTCTAGCTAACATTTTTTGAGCTGTTTCACCCATATAAGTAACTTCTTTTCTAACTTCTATTTCAGCAGAAACAGGCATATTAAGTAATTTATCTGAAAGTACGCTAACATGTTTTTCATCTTCTTTTTCTTTAATAATAAGACAAACTATTTTTTCTAATTTTTCTGTTAAGAAATAGAATACTGCAACGTTTATAATATTGAATATTGTATGGGCAGCAGCTATATAGAATGATATATTAACATATTTATTATCTACTACAAGATTAGGGTCGCCTATATTCATAAAACCAACTATTATATCAACTAATTTAATATAATATGGGAATAAGAAGAACATATATATAACACCGAATATATTAAATAAACAGTGAACTAAAGCAGCTCTTTTAGCATTAGTAGAAGCACCTAAAGTAGCCAAAACAGCAGTAATTGTTGTACCTATGTTTTGACCTAATATCAAAGCTACACCAGTAGGGTAGTCTATTAAACCAACAGTGGCTAATGATATAGTAACACCTAATGCAGCACTACTTGATTGTATTATAGCAGTAACTATCATACCAATCATTACACATAAGAATCTGCCGTACATAGTATTAGCATTTGCCATTAGGAATACTTTTTCAAAATCTTCAGAACCTCTTACACCTTCAAAAGCCATTTTCATAAGTATAAGACCATAAAATATCATACCAAAGCCCATTAATATTTCACCAAAGAATCTTAATCTTCTATTTTCTGAGCCGAATATTACTATAATAGAACCTATTCCAAGAGAAGGTAAAGCTAATACATCTATATTTAAAGAGATTATCCAACCAGTAACAGTAGTACCTATATTAGCACCAAGTATTATATTAATAGCTTGTGATAATGTTAAGATATTAGCATTTACAAAGCTAACAGTCATAACTGTAACAGCACTACTTGATTGAACTATTGCTGTTATTAAGAAACCTAGAGATATACCTAGTATTTTGTTTTGAGTTACCTTATGAAGTATATCTTTTAGAGCATTTTCAGTACTTTCTTGAAGTCCGTCAGAGAATACCTTAAGACCATACATGAAAAGTCCGAAACCACCGATTAAGGAAAAAGCTAGGTTTAATAACATGTTGCATATCCTATTATTTTTATTGAACTAGGCGTTGTTTAGAATATCACAAATAGACCAAAAGTCAATAAAAATAAATTATTATGTTAAGTAATTTGTGATATTTTTATCGTTTTATGTGAATTTTATTTATAATATTCTGAAATTATTGATAGTTCTATTTTTTATCAATATTTTTATATTATTTTTTTAGTTTTCTGCCTTCTTTATCAGTGAATTTATCTAATAGTATCATTACAATATCTATAACATACCATATACCAAAACCGCCTGCTGTTAACCAATATAATATACCTGTCCATATTTTTCCTACATAAAATCTGTGAAAAGGTAAAAATATTGCTAAAAGTAATGTAACAATCCAGCTTCTATCTGATACTTCCATTTTTAATTTCCTTCTAAGTTAATTTTGCTACATTATATACTAATATGAAATAAAATAAAGAGTTTATGTAATTTTATTATAAATAATATGAGTTTTTTACTAGATTTATTTGTTAATTATAATTTTTTAATTATATATAATAAATATTATAAAATACATTTAATAATGTTATGTTATTTTTGATTTAATAGTTTTATAATAATATATTATCAATATTTTTTAAATGTTTATAATGACTGTTATATTATTTATGCTCAAAAATAATGTATTAATTTTATATATTTACATTTTTATGTTTTATGTTATATAATACATATATGCTTTGTTCTATTTGGAGGATATGTTATGGGATTATTAAGCAGTGAAGATATTGAAACTTTAAAATCATTTCATACTGGTAATGGCGGATATTTCTATAAGATGCTTAATTACTTGGAAGAATTTATTCAAAATGGCATTAAAGAAAATAAGTTTACATTAGAAGAAGCTAGAGAAGATTTGGATATTGCATTATGGTATTCTTATGCATGCAATAATATAGATAATTATGAGCATTATTATATGTCAAAAGAATTTATGAAGTATTCTGAGAAGAATGCCAAAGGATGCGGTACTTGGTATTATAGATATGCATGTGCTCTTATATACTGCGGTAAATTGGAAGAAGCTTTAAAATATGCAGAACAAGGTGTTATTGAAGAACCAACTTATCCTTGGGGCTGGTTGGAACTTGCTAAATTAAGACTTCATTTTGGAAATAAAGAAGGTGCTGTTGAAGCTAATAATAAAGGGCTTGAATTAGTTCCCGGTGATTATGAGTTTTTAAGACAGGCTGAAGAAATAGAAAATTATTATTCAATAGAGGCTTTACAATATCATTACATTAATGAAGACAGCGATAAAAATTTACTTAAAGGTCTTGATTACGGTGAAGATAAATTAAATGCTATAGCTTATATATTATGTGATGAAGAAAAATTAAATGCTATTAAAGATATCATTAAACCAATAAATTGGGAAGCTGATAATCCTTATTGTACTTTTAAGTTTTATGTTGGTGATGATTTGGTAGACGGTGTATTTTCAATGAATGAAGCTGCTATATCAAAATTAGATAAAGAGTTAATAAAAAAATCTATAGAAGAATTAGAAGAAGTAAAGAACAAAATAAAAGATGAAGATAATTCCAAATTAGTATTTGTTAGATTTCAAATTGATTATACTATTGAAGCAGAATTCAAAAATGAAGAAACAGATAAAACTTTTTCAATTAGAAAAATGTTTAATAAAGATTCTGAATATAAAAAAGTTGCTGATGAGATTTTTGATTCTTATGGTATGCCTTTAGAGCCTTATTTAGAAGAGCTGCCTAATATTGTAACTTTGTATAAAAATGAAGATGGTTCTCTATATTATGCTGAATGCTGGATAGATGAAGGAACAATAGTAAAACATACAGGAATGGTTGGAAATAAAGGTGAAGTTCAGGAATATGAATGTGAGAATGCAAGAGAATACAAAAAGTTTTTAGATGATTTTTATAAAGAATTTTCTGATTATGAAAGACTTTCTAATGAAGATTGTTATTATTTAGTTTTACAATTTGAGATAGAGTCTTTTGAAAATGAATTGCCTGATAAATATAATGATGCTATAAGTAATATAGGAAACATTTTAAATTCTGTTTTGAATTGGAATGGAGTTGGTATTTTAAATTCTTGGAATGCAGGTGAAACAGAAAATATAAAAGGAAAATATGTTATTAATTTCTTTTCTATAGTTGTAGATACTGATATAGCATTCAGACTAATATTAAATGAAGTCATAGAAGAAGTTAAAGATGATATAGATTGTTCTCATATAAAGATAGCATCTGTTCCTTATGACAATAGTGAAGAAGATTTTACTTTAATATATTCATCAGATTCTAGTACTAATTTCTCTATTTGATTTTATTTTTATATATAATAAATAAAGTATAAAATTTTTTTAGTATATACCTAAACAACTATATTTTGTCAAAAATAGGTTTATATTTTTGTTTTTATATACGGGCTTTGCCCACCATGCTGTCTGCTTCGCAATACCCCAGTTCTTTTACGACCGAAGGAAGTGCCTTTGGCGTGACCCAAAGAAGCAGGCACAGCCCGCCTTCGGCGAAGGACTATATTTTAGCTCAAATTAATAACCTATCTTACATGTAAAACATTTTTAGTATGATTTAGTACTAATTTTATAATTGCACTTTCGCGAAGCGTATCCGAGCTTGTCGAGGATATAAGCAACTTTGACGAAGTCCGCAGAGCGTGTGTGACAAAAAAGTAGATAAAATTTACATAAAGTGCCTCAGTTGACAAAGTTAAAAATTTTCAGTATATACTGAAAATTTTTAAGTTTGTCATTTTTTTAATATATTGTATAATAAT
>NZ_JAWLQI010000078.1:0-14889 GCF_036997785.1 Brachyspira pulli | reverse complement strand
AAAAATTTTATTTCTTCGTCTGTTAAATTAAAATCCATATTATTATTATACAATATATTAAAAAAATTGACAAACTTAAAAATTTTCAGTATAATAATATTATGAGCCATAAAGATATTAATGTTTTGAATGATTATTTTGTTAGATACTTATTCTCATCTTCAGATAGTAATTTAATACTGCTTGATTTTATTAATTCTACTATGCTTGATTCTGGTATAAAAACTTTTAGAAGTGTTGAGATTTTGACTCCATTTAATTATAAAGAAAATAATGAGGATAAGGAAACAATAGTTGATGTAAAGTGCATTACTCATAGCGGTACTGTTGTTATTATAGAAATACAATTGCAAGGTAATTCAAGATTTCCAGAAAGAATATTGTATTATTGGGCTTCTAATTATAGTAAACTTCTAAAGCATGGAGAAAAATATGATGCTCTAACTCCTGTAATTAGCATAAATTTACTTAACTTTAATTTAGATGATAATGATAATATTCATTCCTGCTATATGATTTATGAAATGAACAATAAAAAATTATTAACTGACCATTTGCAAATTCATATAATTGAACTTAAAAAATTTAAATATAATATATTAAAATCAGATTTAAACTGTTGGCTTAAATTCTTTACTATGAAAAATAATAAGGAGATTATAATGTCAGAATTAGTTAAAGAAAAACCTATAATGGAAGAAGTGCAAAAAAAATATAATAATTTTATTAAAAACAGCTTAATGATGAATGAATATGATAAAAGAGAAGCATATCTTTATGGAAATCAAATAATGCTTGAAGAGGAAAGAAGATTAGGAATCGAAGAAGGTTTTAAAAAAGGTATAGAACAAGGTATAGAGAAGGGCATAGAACAAGGTATAGAGAAAGGTATAGAACAAGGTATAAAAGAAAATCAAATATTGACTGTAAAAAATATGAAAAATAGAAATATAGATATAGCATTGATAAGCGATATTACAGGACTTAGTATAGAAGAAATAGAAAAATTATGATGTAAAAATTTTCAAACTATATAGCAATATATTTTATAATTTGTTACTTTCCATTTAGTAAAAACTATTCTAAATTATAAAGGGAATATAAAGTTGATTAATATAAATAAAGCAAAAGAAATTATTAACAAAATAGAAACAGAAGAAAAAATTTCAAAAGAAGATGCTTTAACTCTTTTATCTTCTTTTGAATATGATAATAATATCAATATAAAAAATTTAAATGATGAAGAAAAAGAAGAAGTAAAAAACTTAAAAGAATATTTAAGAATTAAGGCAAGAGAAAAGGCTGATAAAATATTCGGAAAATATGTTTTTATGAGAGGACTTATAGAGTTTACTAATTATTGTAAGAATGACTGTATATACTGCGGAATAAGAAAAAGTAATAAAAATGCAGAAAGGTACAGATTAGATAAAGAGGATATTTTATCATGCTGCGAACTTGGTTATGAAATAGGATTTAGAACCTTTGTACTTCAAGGCGGTGAAGATCCTTATTATAATTTAGAAATTATGTCTGATATAGTTGAATCAATTAAAACAAAATATTCTGATTGTGCTTTAACATTATCAATAGGTGAGAAAGATGAAGAATATTATAGAGTATTAAAAGAAAAAGGTGCTGACAGATTTTTACTCAGGCATGAAACTTCTGATAATATTCACTATTCAAAACTTCACCCTAGTAATATGAGTTTAGAAAATAGAAAAGAATGTTTAAGGAATTTAAAAAAGTTAGGCTATCAAACCGGTACAGGAATAATGGTTGGAAGTCCTTATCAAACTTTGGAAAATATTGTTGATGATTTTGTTTTTATGCAGGAGATAAAACCAGAGATGATAGGAATAGGGCCTTTCCTTCCTCATAAGGACACACCTTTTGCGAATGAAAAAAAAGGAGAATTGGAACTTACTTTAATATTGATAAGTATTCTCCGTTTAATTTTTCCTTTATCATTAATACCTGCAACTACTGCTCTTGGTACTATTAAAGAAGGCGGACGGGAAATGGGCATACTTTATGGAGCTAATGTTGTTATGCCTAATTTATCGCCTATGAATGTAAGAAAAAAATATTTGCTTTATAATGATAAAATTGCTACAGGAAGCGAATCTGCTGAAGGAGTTGAAAGTCTTAGAAAAAATATTAATGATATAGGATATATACTTACAGGTGAACGCGGAGATTATGAGTTAAATAGATATAAAAGCTAAATTTTATTATTTACATATAAGTTAATATATATTAAAATATATAAATATTATTTATAGAGTAAAGATTATTTATGAAAGATTTATTTAACAATAAATATACAAAAGCTAATAAAAATATAGTTCAATCTATAGATGAATTTTTTAAAAGAATATCAAATTTAATAGCGATAGCAGGTTCTATATTTGCAATATTTGTTCTTCTTATGCAGGTAAGACAAGTAAATATAGATAATTTTTATATATCTCATTATAGTGAAATAATAAATGTTATTACAATATGTTTTATATTGATATTAGTAGATCAAATAAGAATAGCTCCAAGAAAATTATATATTGTAGTTTCTGCCATACAAATTATAGGCGTATTGTTGCTGAATTTTTTTAGTAAAAAATATTATGATGCATATGCTAATAGGATTATATGGACTATAGCCGGTTCAGTTCTTTTCTTTTTGGTAATAGTATTAAATTGGCTTAGGCTTTCATATTCAAGATTAACATTATATCAAATGATTATAGCATCTTTTATTTTTGTTATAACATTGGGAAGTTTATTATTATATTTGCCTTTAAGTACGGTAAGCGGAAAATTACATTTTGTAGATGCATTATTTACTGCTACAAGTGCTGTATGTGTTACTGGGCTTAGTGTTATAGATATATCAAAAGAATTTACATTATTCGGACAGGTTGTTTTAATAATGCTTATACAAATAGGCGGACTTGGTATAATGTCCATATCTGCAATAGTGCTTCTATTTGCTACAAGTAAGGGTAGTGTTCAAGATAGAGTTAGAACTTTGGAGATGTTTAATACTCAAAATAAAGATATTATACAATCAACTGTTAAAGTCATTTTCTTATCTACATTTTTAATAGAATTATTAGGTGCGGTTATTTTATTTACAGCTATAGATAAAAATGTTAGTTTTCCATCAAGAGTTTTTTCTTCTTTGTTCCATTCTGTGAGTGCTTTTTGTAATGCGGGATTTTCTTTATATACAGATAGTTTGCATAGATATTCCGGAAATATAACAGTAAATGTTACAATTATGTTTCTTATAACATTAGGAGGTATAGGTTATCCTGTTATGTTAACTGTATCGAGAGCTTTTATTAATAAAATTAAAGGTCAAAGATATGCATTCGACGTTCAAGCTAGAATAGTTATATTTACAAGTGTATTGCTTATAGTTGCAGGAGCTGCTTTTATATTCTTCAATGAATATTCCAATGCTTTAAAAGATTTGCCTTTAAAAGAAAAGATATTAGTTTCATTATTTCAAAGTGTAAGCCCTAGAACGGCGGGATTTGAAACTTTTAGTTATAATGCTCTTAGTAATGTTACTATAGGTGTTGTTATATTCTTGATGTTTGTAGGGGCATCTCCAAACAGTACAGGAGGCGGAGTTAAAACTACTACATTATTCGTATTTGTGTTCTCGGTAATAACTGCTATTTTTAACAGACCTTATATTGTTGTTAATGGCAGAAAAATTAAAGATGATACAGTTAATAAATCAGTTGCTATAGTTACTCTTGCAATAGCTATTTCTGTATTAGCAGCATTTCTTATGTTCTATATAGAAAAATCTCATAGTATGATGCCTATATTATTTGAGTCTATATCTGCAATAAGTACAGTTGGTCTTACTTTGGGAATAACTCCTGTACTTACAATATGGAGTAAATTAATACTTATACTTCTTATGTTTATAGGACGTGTAGGATATCTTACTTTATTTATGAGTATAGGTTCTATCAATAAAGGTAAATATGGAATGATAGATTTGCCTACAAGTGATGTTACTATTGGTTGATTTATGTCTGAAATTATTTTAGTATGCGGTGCCGGAGGAAAAACCTCATATATAAAAAATATGGCAGAATCATACAAAGATAAAAAGGTATTAATTACAACAACCACCAAAATATTTAAACCTAAAAAATATACAGATGATATTGATTCTCATTCATTCGATAATGATAATATAATAATACTTGGAAAAGAATTTGATGATAAAAAACTAATGTATGCCGGAGATGATATATTAGAGAAAGCTATGCATTATGCTGATATCATTTTTATTGAAGCTGATGGGGCAAAGTATCATGCTATAAAAATACCAAATGAAAATGAACCAGTTATACCAGAATTTTTATGCGGAAAAATAGATAAGATAGTTGTTATAATGGGGCTTCATAGTTTGGGAAGGAAATTTAAAGAGGTTTGTTTTAGGTACAATTTATGTAATGAGATATATCCAGACCAAATAGTAAATTTGGATATTATTAATTATATAGCTAAAAAATATTATATTGATAAACTTAAATATAAATGCAGCAACATTCAATTATATTTAAATGATTTTACAAAGAATAATAATATCGATTACAAGAAAATCGCATTTATTATATTAGCATCTGGAAGCAGTAAGCGTTTTAATGGAAATAAACTAATTCATAAATTTAATCAATTAGAAAATAAAACTTTATTTGAAAATACAATAAATAAAATAACAAATGTGAAACAATTATTTAAAGAAGATGAAAAATTAAAACATATAGAAACTTCTGTTATATCTGTAAGTATATATGATGATATAATAAATAAATCATTTGAAAATAAAGATTATAATGCAGTATACAATTCAAAGCATAATGAAGGTATAAGTGCATCTATAAAATTGGGTACCAATGAAGCTTTAAAAAATGATTCTGATCTATTTGCTTTTTTTGTATGCGATATGCCTTTTTTGAAAAGCGAAGATATTTTTAATATGATTAAATTATTTTTATACAGTAATAAAAATATAGGAGCAATGTTTACTAATGACAGACCTTCAAATCCAGCGATTTTTTCATCTAAGTATATTAATGATATTTTAAATTTAGAAAATGATAATGGGGCATTAAAGATTATAAAGAAAAATATTGATGATGCTTTTTTTTATACTATAGATGAAAATAAATTAATAGATATAGATACCAAAAAAGATTTAGAATAGTTTATACTAAAGATTTTTAACTTTGTCATTTTTTTATTCAACTTTTTCCCGCCGCACACGCTCTGCGTACTTCGTTAAAGAACCTTATATCCTCGATAAACTCGGATACGCTTCGCGAAAGTGCAAGTATAAAATTACTACTAAATCATACTAAAATTGTTTTTACATGTAATATAGGTTATTAATTTAATCTAAAATATAGTCCTTTTGCTTCTTTGGGTCACCAAAAGAAGTGGGGTATGGGGCAAAGCCCCATATATTAAAAAGAAACTATAGTCTTATTTTTGACAAAGTATATTTGTTTAGGTATATACTATTTGTGTTTAATATATAAATATATAAATATATAAAATAAATTAAATTGACAAATGTTATTTATTTTAGTATTATACTATAGTAGTATTTTTAATTTGGAGAGATGAATATTGAAAATAAAAGATATTGGCTTTGATGAATATTTTGAGAAATTAGCTTTATCAGCTTTAAAAGTTAATAGTTTAGAAGAAATTAATAATGAAGAACTTGTTCCGGCAAGAGTTATAAGGATAAATAAAAGATATTATACTTTGTTTTCTGATGAAGGAGAATTTTTAGCTAGGATAAAAGGAAAGATTAGATATAATTCTGAAATACAGAGCGAGCTTCCCGTTGTAGGCGATTGGGTATTGATGAAAAAATCTGATAATAATGCTTTTATTGATACCATACTCACTAGAAAAAATATTTTATACAGAAAAGCTAATATTAAAAAAAACGATATTCAGGCTATAGTAAGTAATATTGATTATGCTTTTATTATAGTAGGAATCGATAATGAAATGCCAATGTCAGCTATAGCAAGATATTTGTCTGTAGTTCACACTTCCGGAATTAAGCCAATAATTGCAATAAGTAAAATCGATTTATATGAAGATGCAGAATACAAAGAATTATTAGCATCTATAAAAGAAACTTATCCTAATGAAACAGCATTTGCCTACAGTTCAAAAACAGGAAAGAATGCAGATACATTTTTAAAATATATTAAAAAAGATACTTCATCAGTATTTATCGGAGCTTCAGGAGCAGGAAAATCTACTATTATAAATTACCTTTTGAAAGATGAAAAAATGAAAACTCAAGAGGTAAGAGAGTACGATTTCAAAGGAATGCATACAACTACGCATAGAGAACTTTTAGTTTTAGACAGCGGAGGTGTAGTGATAGATACTCCCGGATTAAGAAATTTAGGTTTATGGGAAGATGATAAAGGCATAAAGAAAACATTTGAGGATTTGGAAGAGTTTGCAAAGAAATGTAAGTTTAAAGACTGTACTCATCAGCATGAACCGGATTGTTATATATTGGAACTTCTTGAAAATGATGAAATACCTTATGAAAGATACGATGCTTATATAACATTACTCAATGAGAATAGAGAATTACAAAAATCTTCTATAGAGATAAAAAAAGACAGAAAGATGGCATTAAAGAAAATTACTAAACATAGAAATAATTATAAGAAAATGAACGTTAAAAATAAGAAATAGTTTAAAGTGATAAACGGCATCTAATAAGTGATTACTAAATTTATGAATAATACAAATAAAAAAATCGAGTGTCTGGTAGCTTTAGCTGCTAGAGATTTAAAACGAGATTTTTTTATTATATAAATAAAGTTATCAGCTAATAATCAGCGAGTTTATCACTAGCAATAATAAAAATATGGCATTAAAGAAAATCACGAAACATAGAAATAATTATAAGAAAATGAACGTTAAAAATAAGAAATAGTTTAAAGTGATAAACGGCATCTAATAAGTAATTACTAAATTTATGAATAATACAAATAAAAAAATCGAGTGTCTGGTAGCTTTAGCTGCCAGAGATTTAAAACGAGATTTTTTATTATATATAAGGTTATCAGCTAATAATCTTATATATAATAAAAAATAATTTAAAGCTATAATAAAACATCTTACTAAAATTATTGTTTTGAATTTTTTTATTTATATTTGTTTTAAATATTTATTCTATAGGTATAATTTAAATAATATAATTTTTTAATATTTTTATAAATACAATTAACATAATATATATTTTCTTTATAAAAGATGACAATTGTATATTTTTTGATTATACTATTTTTTATAAGGAGAAATATATTTATGAGAAATATTTTAATTTTAATTTTTATGTTTTCGGTTATATTGTTTGGAAAACAAAGTTCAAATGCCTTAATGGATTCTTTAGAGAAAAAAGATGTAAAAAAAGCTATAGAACTGATTAATTCTGGTGCAGATATTAATTCAAAAGATAGAATGGGGGAAACGCCATTAATAGAAGCATCAGAAGAAGGATTGACAGAAGTAGTTAGGGTGTTAGTTGATAAAAAAGTCAATCTTAATGCAGTTAATGTAAGAAAAAGAACAGCATTAAGTAGGGCAGCTTCAAAAGGTTATACAGAAATAGTAAAAATATTGGTTGATGCGGGTGCTGATATTAACATAAAAGACAAATATGGTAAAACAGCATTAACTTATGCATCCGAGAAAAAATATACTAAGATAGTAGAAATACTTAAAAAAGCCGGAGCAAAATAATATTTAATTATTATATTAGTTTTAATAATCAGCTTAATTTTTTATAAATATCATATATTTTTATCAAAAAATAAGAATTTTTTTCAAGATTACTATATGTAACATTGATAATAAAATTTAATTATAATATAATCTTTTTCAAAATTTAATTTTGGGGAAATAAAATTATGAAAAAAATGTTATCATTAGTTCTAGTTGTTATTGGAACAGTATTCGCAGTATCATGTGGCGGAAATTCAGGTGCAGCAACAGATAAAAATGATGCAGCTATGACATCAGCAGTTGTTACAGTTGATGATTTAGTAGGTAAAGAATTCGCTATCACTAACATGTATGAAGGTAAAGAAGTTACTATAGCTTTCCCTGCTACTAACATGATAGGCGGAAAATCAGCTGTTAATAGCTATTTCACAGAATTTACTTTAAATGGCGATAAAATTGCATTTAAAGCTTTAGGTTCTACTAAAATGGCTGGACCAGAAGAAGATATGGCTGTTGAGAATGAATATTTACAATTATTAGGTGCAGCTGATACTATCTCTTTAAATGGTGATGTATTAACTATAACAACTACTACAGGTACTAACTTAGTATATACTTTCAAAGGAAATGTAGAAGTTGCTACTGAAAATACTAATTAATCATTAAATAATTATTAGTTTTATTTTAGGCAGGATAGTTTATTGTAAATTATCTTGCTTTTTTATTTAACAATTATTATTAAATTTTTAAGTAACTATTGACTTTTATAGTTAGTAGTATAATATAAAAGTATCTTATTGTTTATAGAAAATTGATTGGAGTATTATGCAAATGAAAAAGTACATTTTTACATTATTATTAACTTTATTTATTATTATGTCTTGTTCAGAAAGTATGCCTTTGAAAGAATATAAAGATGCATCTGTTTTGAGAGATAAAACTATCAGATATGATTTGCAAAACTATTCCAAAGAACAATTTGACATAGCTGAAGCGAATTATTCTGAAGCAGTTATATTAATAGATGAAAATAAAGAACCAGCAAAAGTAAAGGAACTTCTTACTACAGCATCAAATGCTTATCAAACAGTATTAAATGACGGCTTACCTCAATATGCACAAGTCTTAAAAGAAGAAACTTCTACAGAGAGAGTATATTCAAAAGAAATTAAAGCATATAGAGTAGATAAATACAATTACGAATTCGCAGAACTTAATTATATAAATGCATTGTCTGCTTTAAGTACAAATAATTATGAAGAAGCAGTTAATTGTTTCTTAAATGTAAAGAAATACCATCATAAAGCATATTTTACAACTAAAAAAAGATATGATGAAAGTGCAAGAGGTATAAAAGAAGCAGAAGCAAAAATTAAACAAGTTGATGAATTAGAGAAAACACCTTCTAAAAAATAAATAATAATATAGTTGTTTATTTAATTTAATATTTTATAAAATAATTGGAGTTTATAAAATGAAAAAAGGATTATTTTTATTTATTACTTTATTTGTATCAAGTTTATTATACGGACAAGATACTAATAGTTTTGTTTTACCTCCTGAATTGCCTAAGGATTTACCTATAAGCATTTCAGAAAGTGATGATTATAAACTAGCACAAAGATATAGAGAAATGGCAATAGAAGCACATGATGTTGGTGATTATAATCAAAGTATAGAATATTCAAAATTAAGTAAAGAATATTCAGATAAAATTATAGCTAGATATGGTGTATATGAATATGTACTAAACAGCCAAAGAAATGCTGAAAAGTATTTAAGTTTATTTAAAGGTGTTGGCGGCGACACTAATGAATTAACTATGAATTTGTATAATGAATCAGTTAATGATATGAATTCAGCAAATAATATGTTTGATGCCGCTACTAACTCTACAGATTATACAAATACTATGCTAGAATATAATAAATCAGCAGACAAATCAGAATTAGGATACAATGTACTTTCTATAGATTCGAGAAGAGAGTATTTGATATCAGAATCAGTATTAACTAATGGTGATAATAATGATACTGCTATAACTAATTTAAGAGATGAATCAAAAGATTTATTAAGAAATGGAGATTATACTAATTCACTTACAAAATCAAAAGAAGCTATGAGCAAACTTGATGCATTAGAAGCACCTTTAGCTTATGAAAAAGCGCAAAAAGCTATGGATAAAGCTAAACAAGATGGCTATAATGAAAGCAAACCTAATATGTATGGAGAGGCTTCAAAATCATTATCTTCAGCAGGTGAAACATTAGTAGCAAAAAATTATTCAGATTCTTTAATGCATTCTAAAAATGTTCTTAGCTTAGTAAATTTAATGGAATCTTCAAGCGGAGATAAAGAAGAAGAACCAGTAATAATACCAGAAGGTTCTTTCCCTAAATATTATAAAGTTCAATCAAGAAAAACTAATACAGACTCTTTATGGCGTATAGCTTCTTATGACTTCATATACGGTAATGGTAACTTATGGAAAAAAATATATGAAGCTAACAAAGATCAAATAAAAGACCCTTCTATAATAAGAGCAGGTCAAATATTAACTATACCTAGTCTTAAAGGTGAGCTTAGAGAAGGAACTTATGATCCTAATCAAACTTATAACAGTATAAAATCTTATACAACAAATCAGCAGATGCAGACTAATCAGCTTCAAACTAATCAAATGGACACTAACCAAATGCAGACTACTAATACTAATGCACAGCAAGAAGCAGTACCTGCTACACCTATAGAAGATACAGCAAAAGATGCTACAGAAGAAGAAATGGCTGCAGATGAAGCAACTGACTCAGAAGAAATGGCTAATGATGAAACTGCTGCAGATGAAGCAACAGTTGATGGAGATAAAAAAGTAATACCAGATGATGCAACTACTGTTAAAGAAGGAAATATAGTTATAGAAGATGAAGAAGCTGTAGAAGAACAAACTGAAGAAACAGAAAATTCAGTTATAGATGAACAAATGGATGAGGATAATACTGATCAAGCAGAAACTAATGAAAATGCTGCTAATCAAAAGTAAAATCAACATTTACAAATCTATCTATAATTGGTTTATAGTAGAAAATAAATTAAGAGGTACACATTTTGGTAAAAAAGTTAAAAATTATTATTTTTTCATTAATTTGTATTACAGCATTTGCAACTGTATTAATAGCACAGAAGCCTAAAGCTTCAAAAGAACATTTGTTTATTGAAACAGATTTTGGTACTATAGAAATAGCATTTTTCCCAGATAAAGCACCAAAACATGTTGAGGCTATTAAGAAGTTAGCTAATCAAGGTTTTTATAATGGAACACTTTTCCATAGAGTTATACCAGGCTTTATGATTCAAGGCGGTGATCCTTTAAGTAAAGACCCTACAAAAAGACATTTACATGGAACAGGCGGCCCTAATTTTGTTATACCAGCAGAGTTTAATGATGTTTCTCATAGAAGAGGAATATGTTCAATGGCTAGAAGCCAGAGCATAAACAGTGCAGGTTCACAATTCTTCATTTGTGTATCTGACAGTACATTTTTAGACGGTCAATATACAGTTTGGGGAGAGGTTGTTAGCGGAATGGATGTTGTTGATAAAATAGTTTCTTTAAGAAGAGATGCTAATGATAACCCTATAGAGCCAGCTAGAATGAATAAAGTTTATGTAAAATAATAATTAATATTTATTAAAGGAAAATTATAATGGAACATTTATTTATTGAAACAGATTATGGTACTATTGAAATAGAATTCTATCCAGATAAAGCACCAAAACATGTTGAAGCTATAAAAAAACTTGCTAATGAAGGTTTTTACGATGGAATTAGATTTCATAGAGTAATACCTAGATTTATGATACAAGGCGGAGACCCTGTTAGTAAAGATGCAACAAAAAGACATTTACATGGAACAGGCGGCCCAGGATTTAATATTGCAGCAGAATTTAATGATGTTCATCATGCTAGAGGAATATGTTCAATGGCTAGAAGTCAGCACCCAGACAGTGCAGGTTCACAATTCTTTATTTGTGTAGCTGATGCACCTCATTTAGATGGTCAGTATACAGTTTGGGGAAAAGTTGTTAATGGTATGGATGTTGCTGATAAAATAGTTTCTTTAAAAAGAGACCATAACGACAACCCTATGGAAAATTCAACAATGAATAAAGTATATGTAAAAGAAGTATAATTGATTTTTTTTACAGATTATAATAATAAAGACGGAGCTTAAAAAATTAGGCTTCGTCTTTTTTTGTATATAGTTTTTTGAATTACCATTATATTATTTTTAAATTAATAATGTTCTAATTTACTTATTGATATAATACTTCAATTTACATAATAAAATATCAATAATAATAGTTTGTATATGATATAGTTTTTTACTAATTTGTAAAATCATAATAGAAATTCTTAAAATTAGTATATACCTAAACAACTATATTTTGTCATAAATAATTTTTTTAAATTTTCAATATCTGCAGGGCTTTGCCCCGCACCCCACTTCTTTTGTTGCCACAAAGAAGCAAAAAGGCTATATTTTATATTAAATTTACTAAGATTATCTTACATGTAAGACAATCTTAGTATGATTTTTTACTAATTTTATACTTGCACTTTTTGGTTCTTTTTGCGGCGGGAAAAAGAACAACATAAAAATTGACAAACTTAAAAATTTTCAGTATATACTGAAAATTTTTAAGTTTGTCAACTGATACACTTTATGTATATATAAAAATTATGCATTTGATTTTCTATGTACAAAGTAAATTATAAATGCAAATGCCAAATAAAGTGCTGAACTTATTACTGCAGTTATAAAATTATCCCAAGTTGAACCTACTGCCAAAACAGTATTAAGTATTGGAACTACTAGAAGTCCAGTAACTGACATTAAAGAGAAACCTAAAGAAAATTCTGTTAATGCTGGGCTTTTATATTCTGGGTCGCATATTTTTAAAAGAGTCATTCCTGTAATTAATACGCCTGTTAAAGTACCCCAAGAAATTATAGCTCTTTCAAAAGCATAATCGCCTTTAAATAGCATATTATTAAATATAAATACTATCAAATAAGTTGCTATGAATCCTACTACGCACATTACTATTATAGGTGCTATATAATGTATTATAGCTTTTATTGGAAGGCTTGTTATTGCTGATACTATAGCAAAATCGCTTAATGTACCTATTATTTTTGCTTTTACCTTTGCATCTACCATCCAAGCTAATTTGAATTTTTTTATTAATATATTTAAAGCAAACATTATAATCATTGAATAAGTCCAAACTGGAAGAACATCTAATCCCGGTATTCCAAGTTTTTTAATAGCATTCAAAACTATAAAAGCTAATCCGCATACAGAAAATATTATTGCTAAATGGAAAGTTATTGTTTCTATAGAACTGCTTAAAAAAGTTTCTCTTCCTAAACTAGCTTGTTTTGTTATGTCATTATTGTATCCAACTTCCATATTCTTATCTATTTTATTAATGCTGTTATTATCATCTTTATCATTAACAATTTTTTTTATAACGTTAGTTTTGTTTGTTCTTACAGCTATATTGATGAATATAATTCCAAATATCATACCACCTACAAGTCCTATTGTAGCAGTAGTTAAAGCAACACCTTGAGCTATTTCCCATTGAGCTATACCAAAACCCTCTAAAAGTTTTCCAGTAGCAGCAGCAAGACCATGACCTCCGGCAAAACCTGCAGAAAGTTCATATCCGAAAGTTCTGTACATATTTAAACTAGGATCTATTTTAGTGAATAGCATATTTGTTGCATATCCTATAGCAGATTGTGCCATACTTGCACATTGAAATATACCAAATCCTATTAAAACTTTTGTAGGGTATAAGGATTTTATATTTTTGTTTTCATTTAAAAACATACCCAAAGGAATAGCAGCGAATATTGGTATAGATAAAACTCCTGGAAGCAGGGAATAAGTTTTTATCCATTCTTCTGATATTGAAAAACTTGATAATCTTCCTAATATTTCAGGAGATATTAAAAGCCCTATGAATCCTCCTATTACAGAAGCAGGTAAATATAGTTTTTGAAATAGTTTTACTTTTGCCCTTAAAAAAACTCCTATTAGAAGAAGAACTGAAAGTAAAGATAAAGATTGTAGTAATTCAGTTAGTAATTTTGATGTCATTTATAGCCTCCTGTTTTTAATTTTTTATCAATTTTATTGCTTTTGTCAGCAGGTATGTATTCTCTTTCTTCTATTTTTATTATATCCCCATAGAATTTAGGAGGCTTATTAAATATTATGTCAATAAACATTAGAATTCTTGCTCCCAATTCTCTTGGAAATTGTCTTACTCTATAAAGTTTTCTAACATTATTGGCATTATAAGCTATGGCATTGATTTTCTTTTGTCTTGCTATTAGTATAGCTCTTTCATTGTGGAAAGGCTGAGAAACTATAGTAAAATTAGTAAGTTCAAATACTTTATTAGCTCTTATTATAGAATCTCTTGTTCTAAATCCGGCAAAATCAAGAAATATATGCTTTTTATCTACTCCTAATTTTATTAAATCTAAACGCATTTGCCTAGGTTCATTATATGATCTATACCTGTTGTCCCCACTAACAAGTATAAATTTTACTTTTCCGCTTTTATATAATTCATAAGCAGCATCCATTCTGAATTTAAAATACATGTTTATTTGACCGTTATAAAGATATTTGCTTGTACCCAATACTAAAGCTACATCATTATAAGGTATATCTTCTATAGAAGAATAAATATATTTTCTTGAATATAGTGAAACGGATAAATATACGGTACAAATGCATATTATAGAAATAATAATAATTTCAGGTATGAATTTAAAAGCGCATAAAAATATAAAAATTATATAATTAAGAAATTTATATAAAGGTTTTTTATCTTTTATGATTTCATCTAATTTTTTTTTATTATTTTTAATTTCTAATATTTTCTTATTGTATCTATTTTTTAAAATCTTCATAAATCCTACAAATGTATGATTATGATAGTATACTAAATAAATTTATATTGTCAATTATGATTACTGTTAAAAGTTAAGAAAAAATTGGTTTT
>NZ_JAWLQI010000077.1:0-15356 GCF_036997785.1 Brachyspira pulli | reverse complement strand
GCTGCGTACTTCGTAATGGCAAAGCCCTGCAGATATTTAAAATTTAAAAAAATTATTTTTGACAAAATATAGTTGTTTAGGTATATACTGAAAATTTTTAAATTTGTCAATTTTTTTATTCAACTTTTTCCCGCAGCAAAAAGTTGCAAAAAGTGCAATTATTAGAACTTTATATTAAAAACATTCCTATTAAATATAGGGTATAACCTATAAAAATGCAGTTCTTCGCGAAGCGTATCCGAGTTTATCGAGGATATAGGTTCTTTTATACCAATGCCGAAAGGTACCTTGCCTATGGCACGCAGAGCGTCGGTAAAAGAACTGGGGTGTTGCGTAAGCACGCAGAGCAGCACTTTGTGTGCTTCGCAGTGGGCAAAGCCCCATATATTAAAAAGAAAATATAATTTTAATTTTGACAAAATATAGTTGTTTAGGTGTATACTGAAAATTTTTAAGTTTGTAAAAATAACATTTAAAATTATTTGTTTGGAAAAAGAATTGTTTAGGTATTACAATAAAAGCCCTATAATTAATATATTATAAGGCTTTTATATTTTATTTAATTAATAAAAATTATTTCAAATAGTCTAAATATGGTTTTTGAGAAGCTATCATTCTATCAAGCATTTCTTCAATGTTTTTGCAAACATTAACTACTGGATTAGCAAGTATAGCCTGTATAGCATATTCTTTTTTATGATGTATAGCTGCTTCGGCTGTTAAATCGTATACGCTTACATAATTTCTCAAAAGAGATAAATATCCCTTAGGTACATTATTTAATTTTACACCTTTAACTCCATCTTTGCTTATTTCAGCAGGAACTTCAACAGCTATCCAACTAGGCAAATCTTCTATTAAGCCGTCATTTAAAATATTTACTGCTTCTTCTGTATAAGCATTATTAGTTACTATAGCTTCTATTATACTTGATGCTCTTTCTTTTATTCTTAATAATATTTGAGGTTCAGTTTTTGAAAGTACAGTTCTGTATAATTCATAGAAATCTAATATTCCTCTATGATCAACTACGTCCCAAGCCCAAGCGATATATTCACCAAAATGGCTGTCTACAGTGATAGGTAAAAGTTTATATTTTTCTAATATCACTTTTAAAAGTCTTCTGTCAGCCCATATAAATTCGCCTTTTAATTTGTCTTCCATAGTATGATCAAAATTTTCTGTTTTTGAGAATGCATTATGTTCTTTAGCGTACTTTAATAAATCACTGTATCCTACTTCATGTTCAAAGAATCCATGTGCATTTTTTAATACATCAGGATACAAATCTTTTCCGCTTTTTTTATCTTTTATTTCAAGCAAGCAGCTGAAGTGATTAAGTCCTCCTGCTTTTATGTCTAAAGATTCATAATTCATTCTAAGTATTTTAGGAAGCCATTGATGAAGCCAGCCTATTTCATGACATAATCCTATAAATTTTGCTTGAGGAAATGCTCTTTTTACAGCAGTACATATAGCAGTCATAGGATTTGAATAATTAAATATATAAGCATCGGGACATATATCCATAGCATCTTTAACTATATCAAGTATAGGAGGTATTATTCTTAAAGAGTGGAATATTCCCCCAGGTCCTCCATTCTCTCCATAAACTTGATGTATACCATATTGCATAGGTATTTTCCAATCTTCGTCCCATAATTGGAATCGGTCTCCTACTTCTATAGAACTAATAATAAAATTAGCATTTTTGAAAGCTTCCTTTCTGTTTGTTGTAGCGTCAACAGTAAAATCTAGTTTATTATCTTCTATAAATTGCTTAACATAATCATGAACTTTTTTTAAGGCATTATCATTAATATCAAGCAAAGTTATATGAGAACCGCTTAATGCTTTTGTAGCAAAAATATCGCCAAGCATATCGCATCCGAATTGTGCACTTCCTGCACCTACTAAAACGAATTTCATAATTTATCTCCTTAAATATTTAACACAATTTCATTATATGAATTTTAGTATAGAAAAAAAACAATTAATGTCAATAAAATATTAATTAAAACTTTTATGTAATTTTTATAAGAAAATTTATTTGTTGATTATGATTTATAGTAGTTATAACTAAACAATGATATTTTATATTATAAAAAATATTATTTACATTTATAAAAAATAAAAAATTGAGAAAGTTAAAAATTTTTAGTATATACCTAAACAATTACATTTTGTCAATTTTTATATTTTATAAATGTATTATCAACTTTTCTGTCGCTCAAAAAAGTTG
The DNA here is from genome assembly GCF_036997785.1 of Brachyspira pulli. Classification (NCBI taxonomy): domain Bacteria; kingdom Pseudomonadati; phylum Spirochaetota; class Spirochaetia; order Brachyspirales; family Brachyspiraceae; genus Brachyspira; species Brachyspira pulli. The sequence goes on along the minus strand of NZ_JAWLQI010000077.1, from coordinate 13,114 downwards.
CAAAAAACGCATATACTACAGCTAAATATCTTAAGAATATGTATTAAATATAGTACAATACCGTAATTTTATGCCAAAAATGCAGTCCTTTTGCTTCTTTGGGGCACCAAAAGAAGTAGGGGTTCGGGGACTAGTCCCCGAAAATAATAATAATATAAAAACTAATTTTGACAAAGTTGAAAATTTTTAGTATATATAGATATTATTCTTTTTTATCTTCATTATTTACATTTGTAGGGTTATTGGCATTTAAATCATGCAATTTTTCTCTAATTTCTGAAGTAGTTTGTAGTGGATCTTTTTCTTTCATTTTAGGCTGTTTGAATACAGATAAAGTTTGATTAAGAATATTTTTGAAACTGTCATCTACTATATTATTTTTAGAGTTAATATACATCATTTTTATTTGATCTTTAGTTTCTTTATCTTCTATTTTTGATAATAAATTGATATTATGATCAGATATAGAAACTAAATATAAATCATCAACTATTTCAATAATAGAAACATATCTATTAGTAGCTAATGGGGTAGTAGCAAGCACTTTTATAATATCGCTTGAACCAGATATTTTTTTTGATCTGTTTTTAAGATATATAAATACAAAATAAATACCTACTAATATAACTATAAAGCCAATAATAGCTCTAAAAAACATCCAGCCATTACTAACTTGTGCTCTGTTTTCTATATTTCTAATATCTTGAAGTATAGCCGGTTCATTTATATTATTAGTATTATCTAAAGCTGCATTAAAGAAATTAGTTTCAGTTGTATTTGTTTGAGTATTGTTTGTATCAATTTGATTAGTGTCAGTTTCCTGAGTAAAAGCTATACTGAAAATAATTAAGAATATAATAGAAATTTTTTTAATCATATAAAAACCGATGCGGAGAGAGCGGGATTCGAACCCGCGGTAGGGGATACCTACGACAGTTTAGCAAACTGCTCCCTTCGGCCTCTCGGGCATCTCTCCAGAACTATATATTTTCTTAAATAGTTGTATTATGATAACATAAATAAGATTTTTAGTCAAGTTTATATTTGCTTAAAGTGTGTTTTTTGTTAATTTTCTTCTTTTTCAAATTCTGATATTATATATTTATTAAAATCTTCTTTTGTGCATGCGAAAGATTCTTTGAACAATACTTCTTGTAAAGTGTATAAATCTTTAAAGTTGTATTTTTTGTAAATTAAAGCATTTTTGGCAAAATATTTATAAATATTATCTTTATTTGGTTCATCATTTTTTAATTTATTATAAACAAGTATATATGTTGTATAATTTCTTGAATAATCCAAATCTTTTATTATTCCTATATCAAGCAGTATTAAAAATGTATCATAGGCTTTTTTGAAAATATCTAATTTATCTTCTTTATTATTTATTTTACCATTTTTAAATTCTATTATGTATATATTTCCATTTTCGAATTTATAAACAGCATCTGCTGATTTTGGTCTATTAGTAAAATTATATTTGGTGTTATAAATATCTTTTAAAATATCTCCATTAATTACAATGTTATTGGCTTTAGTCATATATTCATTATCTGATTGTGAATAAGATGTTATATTTATAGTATTTTCTAAAGTATTTATTTCTTTATTTTCTATAAAATTGGATATTATTAATTTTATATCTTTTATAATTTCATCTTTCATTATTCTATATCTTCATCATATTTCATATTTTCTAATGTATTTATTGGTTCATACATCTTTTTATATATTAAATCAATATTTTCATTTACATTTTTTATAATTGTATTCTTATTATCTTTTTCTAATTCAGATAAATAAAAATTAACTTTATCATCTATTTTGTGTAGTTTTGAATATCTATTTATTGAGTCTACAAAATAAGGACTATGACTTGTTATTATAACAATTAGATTTAAATATTTATGAAGTAATACTATTAATTCAGCATATATTAATTGCCATTTCGGATGAAGATGTATTTCTGGTTCATCTAATATTAATATATCATTTTCTTTTAGAGAAGTATTGGATAATAGCATCTTTATTATTACGAATGATTTTAATCCTGCAGATAAATTATCAAATACAATATCAATATTATCTTCTTTTAAATAGTAAAGTCCACTATTTTTTATGATTTCTCCTGTTGTTATATTTTTTAGTAATTCTTCTAATTTTTGTATTATATCATTATTCTTTACAGCACTGAAGACATTTCTATACATATTTTCTGTATAATCTTTTGTAAGAGAATCAATTAATTTTTTAGTTATAAGATTATATTTATCTTTATTATTATTTATTTCATCTAATATAAATGGATTATCTATATAGTAAATATTATTAATAATATCAAATTCTTCTTCAAATTTTATGCATTCATTATTTTTGAAGTCTATATTCATTTTTTTATTTTTTATTTCTAATTCTAATGAGGCAGTACTTTCTTTTTGATGTAAATTGTTTATTTGATTTTTAAATATTTCATTAAAATATCTTTTACTTACTTCCTGCATTATTTTATTATAAGGATTTCTTAATGTCTTTTCTATATCATTTGAAATATTATCTATAATATTATCATAAGTTTCTATTTTATTAGTTGAAGTGTTTTTCAAAAAATCATAGAAACTATAGTCGAAGATTTTTTGAACAATGTTTTTTATAGAATCAATAGATATATTATCTGTATTTTTAAAATAGTTTATTTCCTTTATTATTGAATAAACTTCTTTAAGAATTTTTTTTGATATATAATGTTCATATTGACAAACATCTATGTTATTATTTATAAAAATTGATGTAATTTCTTTAAATAATTCTTCTTTTATTTTTTGATATTTATCTTTATTTGAATCGAAAATTGAAAATAGAATTTTTCCTACTGTACTTTTTCCTGTATTATTATCTCCGCATATTACTGTTATTCCATTTATTTGTATGTCAGCTTTTTTTATTTTGGAAAAATTATTTATTTCTAATTTCATTTTTTATTATCTCTATTTTATTAATTATTTATTTTAATAAGGCTTTACTTAAAAAATTAAGCAAAGCCCCATAAAATTACTGAATTAAAATTTATAGTTTAAGCATGAGTTACCCATTCATGGTCATAATTATATTCTTTGTAGTTACCTTTGAATACAACGCCTTTTACTACTAATTTTTCATCTAATATAACTAAATCAGCAATGTATCCTTCTCTTATTCTTCCATATTTATCATCTATGCCCATAACTTTAGCAGGGTATAGTGATGCCATTTTTAAAGCTTCTTCTACTGTAGCACCAACTTCATTAACCACATTTCTTACAGACTGACTCATAGTTATAGAAGAACCGCCTAAAGTACCATTATCATCTATAAGTCTGTTGCCGTCTCTATGTATTTTCTTGCCTGCCCAAATATATTCTTTAATTTCCGGAGCAGCAGCCGGAGCTATAGCATCAGTTACTATACATATATGACCTGTTTTCAATTTGTAAGCAAGCTCCACTGAAGCAAAATCACAATGTACACCGTCACATATTAAACCGGCATACATATCTTTTGTTTCAAGTACGGCACCAACAGCACCTGGTTCTCTTGAGCCCCAAGGACGCATAGCATTGAATAAGTGAGTAGCAAAAGTTATACCATAAGGTATTTTTTCTTTTATTTCATTATATGTACCGTTTGTATGTCCTACAGATACTACTTTTCCGCCCATAGCAAATGCTTCTATAACTTCGCCATTAACCATTTCAGGAGCAACAGTTACCATTACGCATTTTGAAGCATTGATTTTTTCTACCATATCCATATTAGGTTCTCTTATGAATTTCTCATTATGAATACCTCTTTTTTCATGTGATATATAAGGGCCTTCAAAATGTATTCCAAGAACTCCTATTACAGATAAATCTTCTATATTATTGAATAGATCTATGATTTTCAACATATAGTCGTCGCCGTTTGTAATTACAGTAGGCAAATATGAAGTACAGCCGTATCTTTGACAAACTTCATTCATATTTTTTAATGTTTCAACAGAAGGATCAGCATTGATGTCATATCCTCCTATACCATTAACCTGCAAGTCTATATATCCAGGAGCAACTATTTTTCCGCCTAAATCAATTCTTGTTATAACAGCATCAACATCAATTTCTTTTTCTACGCTTTTAATAACATTATTTTCTATAACAATACAATGTCCGTCTATAAACTTTTCACCATCGAATATTTTGATATTTGTAAGAGCATAATAAGATTTATAAAGACCTTTAATAAGTTCTTTAGGGTGTAAACTTTTGCTTTCCAAACTTTTAGCATATTTATAAGTTTTTACTCTTAAATCACTGCTTGATTCTTCGTCAGCAACTATTATAAGTTTTTTATGTTCCTGTAATACTGAAGTAGGGTAGAATTGGCTTATAGAACCCTCAACACAATGAGATAATGCATCGGATACATCATATCCATTTGCCATAACAAGTACATATTTAGCATTGAATGCTTCTTCAAAACCTAAAGTAAATCCTTCTTTTGGGAACATTTCTATAGGCATATTGAATTTTTTAGATTCATAGCTTCTTATTATTTCGCTTATTTTCTTATCTCTTACGCTTCCGTCCAATGATGAACTAGGTGTATTAAGTAAGAAACTTCCGTCTTCTGCTAATGTATCTATTAATAATGTTATATTTCCTAATTCTTTTATTAAATTAGCCATTCTTTTGGCTTCTTCTTTTCTATTTGCAACATTACTATCAAATAAATGTACATTTTCTCTAGGTATATCTATAAACTTTAAGAAGTTATCTTCTAAATATTTTTGCGATATATTAGAATCTATATATTCACCGGAAGAAACTATATGTATATTTTTAAATGATACTATATTGTCATTATAGAAAGATAAAAGTTTTTGATAGTATGCTTTATTAACATATCTTAAAGGAAAAGATAATACGAATGGTTTATCAGTATCTGAATAATCTAATATACATTTTACTGTGTAATAAGCAGCCCATTCATAAACACTTTCATTTGTAATAATGATTCTCATATCTATACTCCTTATTATTTTAATTTTTTTGTATTTTCATAAATACTGTCTGACTTGATAATCTTAAAGAAGATTCATAATCAGCTATTACTGTAACATCACTATGCTTTTGCAATTTACTTAATGGAGATGAATTGCTTATACCATATTCCAAACAATCTCTTAAAGAGCAGGATTTTTCTATTCCTGATGATGTTAATAAAACAGTATCAACTATATCTATAAATCCCATACCCATACTGAATACAGTTGTAGGTACTTTGTTTTCATCTTCAAATCTGTCTTTTATTTCATTAATAGAATGTTCACTTAAAGTCTTTACTCTAAATAATGATGATAATGATGACATTCTTTCATTACCTGCTGAAGTTGAATCTGCAGTAAGAGAATACCATATAACATCAAATCTTCCTATTTTATTTATGATTTCCTGCTGCTTATCCATTTGAGATTCATCTTTTGTTCCGTCAAATAGAAATGCATTTTCTTCAGGTATATTCAATTTTGAAATTAGATTTTCTTTTAAAAAATATGCTTTACTGTTCTTATCATTCGGAGCAATTCCCATATATTCTGATTGCTGGAATATGAATATGTTTTTAAAATTGATTTTATAATTTTGAACATTTTCTGCTATAGCATTATAAATATCTTTTGTATCATATTCGCTTGAAACAGATATATATAGCTTTTCTTTTCTTTCCTGCTTCTTTTCTAAGAAATGAAGTATATGTTTTGCTGTGAATGCAGTATAATCTTTATATGAATCTGCAATATATATATTCATAATAAGTCCTTAAATTAGTTTTTAATGAACTAACATTAATCTGAACTTATTATAACACTTTCCCTACTTTCTGTATATACTATATTGCTTATTTTATTTGTACTATCTATCGGCTTTTTATAATTTTCTATATTTATATTATATAATTTATTGCCTGAGTTGAAACTTAAATTAGTATCTGAAAAATTATTAATACTAATGCTTGTATTTAGAATATTTCTTCTCATACCAATAGGTACATTATTTTTAGGCATTGTAGTTACTATTATCCAAGGTTCAAATCTTTTAATATTTTTTATTGTAGATACTTCAGCTCTATATAATATAGTTTTATCTATATTAGTTTGAACTATATTATATTCTAATTCATTACTATCTAATATAGTTATATATGTAGAAGAATAATTACCATTTATAACGAATCTGTTGTTATTATCATCAAATGTTATAGGAAGTTTAGAGTTTATTCCCCATTTATATTTATATCCGTAAACATGATATTCTCTTGTAATATCTGGTAAAGCTTCAATATCTTCTTTAATTATTAAAATATTAGGTTTTAGATAATAGAATCTTCTGTCATAATTTTTTAAGCTAATATCATAAGTATATTTTTGATTTGCTTTTTCATGAACATAGAACATTTTATAGTAATTAGTTATGTTTTCTATATATGAATAGCTTCCAGTGTTTTCTTTTATTTTATAATCATCTATGGATATATTATTGTGGAATTCAGCATTTTTAAATAATTCATAATTATTTGTATCGAAGTTATATCCTAATTCATCGATTATAGCATCTCCATAATTATAATAAACAAAACTCATTCTGTCATTATGATTAAGTCCGAAAGAATCATCTGCATTTCTTCCTTTAGCATAAACTGCCAAATATGGAGCATTTAGAGCTTTTATATTTTCATTATAAATTGCAGTTTGTACTTTTCTGAATAATGAAGTTTCAAATTGGAAATTTGGATTTGAAGGAACATTGTCTTTAAGATAGAAATTATTCCATATTAATGCATAAGGTAAATATTTTGTACCTACTGCTTCACTTTGACCAAATACAGCATAATTTTTATATAAAGGATCTGCATACATTTTGCTTAGAAGTTCCATAACGGCACTTCTTGCTCCAGTATCATATCTTAATTTACTTCTTCCATCTACAGCACTATAACCTATAGGTAAAGTTCTTCCGGAAGGATAACCAACTATAGATAAATATTTTCCTATGTTTCTGAATGATTCCAAAGTGAATGCATCAAATATTCCAACATTTTTTAATGTTAAGGCATAAGTTAATATAGGAAGTATAGTATCAAATGATTCGCTTATAGATGATTTAAAACTTCCGTCTTTTTCAAACATAGAAAATATCATACCATTAACATAATTCATAGCAAAATAATGCCAATTTCTTATCTGATCCTGATTTACATTTTCATTAAGCATATTAATAGCTATTAATCCTAATGTAGTTATGTATTTTATAGTATCTTTTTTTCTATAGCAGTCTGGATTTGCAACTATGTAATTGTAGAGAGTTTCTCCGAATTTTATAAACTCTTGTTTCATAAGTACTATTTCTTCAGGAGAAAAATCATCATACATCAAATCAAAAGGCATTAGTAAAGAATTAGCCAATATATTAACAGCATCTATTTCTGAATAATTTTCTATATTAGTTTCATCTAAATTTACTATATCTCTTATCATTTGCTTTATTTCATACTTTAATAAATTATTATTAGGCTCAAATGCTGCTTTTAAAGACATTAACATAGAATGAGATGGCAATGTTTCAAAAGCTAATTTATTTGTATCATCAGTATTGCTGTATGAAATATTATTTACAGACCATTTTCCTGTACTTGAAGAAGTGTATAATTTGAATGCATTTATATTTCTAAGCAAAGTTGAAACTTGAAGTCTGTTTACTCTATATATTAAATTGTATAAAACACCAAAAGTTTGTTTATCTATAAATACGAAAGGTCTTTTTATATTAAAAGTTTTATTAGTTATAGGTATAATTTTTGTACTGCTGTCATCTATAAAGAAATGATAAATACGTCTTAAATTAGTATCTCCGTTTTCATCGAATGCTATATACCATTTACCATTTTCTAATTCATTTGTCATTGAAAAGAAACTATTATTTCTTAATGTATATTCATAACGAGTAGTAAATGATAATTCTTTTGATACTGATATTCTTGTTAATGTAGTTTTTTTATTAACCATTATAAATGGCGGATTGCTTTTAGCTATATGTCCGCTTTCCGGAAGTATTAAAGCTAAATTTTCTCTGCCAGTTCTTTTATCTTCATTTTCTGTTATTGCTACTTTTACAGTGTCTTTTGTATCAACATTTCCTACACTTTCTATACTAACAGATAATGTATCAATTTTATCTTTTTCTAATGGAGGATTAAAATTAGTTGCATATAAAGTTAAATTTATATTTCTGTTTACTAATGGATTTTTTATTATAAGATTCTTTTTTTCTCCGTTTTCATCAACTTCTATATTTAATTGTATAGGTATATTATCTGTATCTATATTGTAAGTTAATATTATACCATTTTGTGTTTTTACAGATTTACCGTATTTTAAGGATATAAATTTAGGATACTGTTTATTATATTCCGGATAAGAAATTGTATATGAATTATCTCTTTTATCATAAAGAGCTTCTATTTCCATATTAACTATTCTTTTTTTAGAACATGATAATACAAGAGTCATTATCAATATAATATATGTAATTTTCATAATTTTTTTCATCACTATTTTTATATCCTAATTTATAATTATTCCATTCTAACTCTATGCAAACCTCTTAAATAGTAAGTAATATCTTGAATATTCTTATCTATCATTTGTTTATATTCATCAGGTATATTTTGATCTCTAATAAGTTTAAACATTTCAAGACCTTCCTGTAAGTTACCAAATAAACTTATTCTTGCTGCATTTCTTAATATCTTTTTGTATTTTGAATAATAAGTATTTTCAGGCATATTATCAAAACCATAAGTGATTACAAGTTTTTTCTCATAATCATCAATATCATCTAAAAGCTTCATTCTCATAGTAGGAGTTTCACTAGCTGGTCTTAATTGGCTTTCCGGCTTAGCTAGTTTAGCACTTTCTTTAGGAGCTTCAACTTTAACAGTGATATTTGGCTGTTGTCCTTGCGAAGCAGCTTGAGCAGGTTGTGCGGCTGTATCTTGAGGAGACGCTACTATAGTTTGTCCGCCTGCAGGAGGAGTGTAGCCTTCATTTATTTCTACACGGCTATTTTCTATTTTATCTATTATAGTGAAAGGTCTCTTGCTTAAATTTTCATCTTTTGTGCTGTCAGAATCTTCTAATCTATTTTCAACTAAATTTTCTAATTCTTCAGAAGCTTTGTTTAATCTGTCTTCGCCTTCTGAAATTATAGGCTTCACTTCTGGTTCTAAATCTTTTTCAAGCTCTTCTCTTTCTTTCTCTTTTTGCTCTCTGTAGTCGTCCATAGCAGCACATAACAAAGTAGCTAATTTTGTTATGCCTTCTTCTGTTTTGGCATCCATATTGGATAATAAATTTCCATCGTTTTCTTCATCATCACTTTCAACATAGCTTTTTCTCATTGTAGAAGCTATATCTTTAGCTGAATTTTTAATGTCGCCTCTAATTTCTTTTAGCTTTTCTTCTTCTTTCTTTAATAATTCTCTTTTTTTATCTAAAGCTTTTGATTCTTTTTCTATTTGTTTTAATATTCTTAAATTTTCTTTATACTGTTCTTTATCTTCTTTTGATAATTTATTTGTATTTTTCTTAGCATTTTTTAAATCAGATACTGCTTCTTTTAATTTAGCTTTTAATTCTTTTTTCTCTTGTTCTGATTCTAATAACTGCTCTTTTAATGCTTTTATTTCTTTTAAAGCTTCTCTGTCAGATTTGGCAGTTCTTGAGGCAGTTTCGCTTTTTGATTTTAATGCATCTTTTGCTTTTTGTTTTAATTCTTCATTTTTTAATTCTATTTTTCTTTTTTCTTCTTCTAATTTTTGATTAGTTTTTTCTAATTTTTCTAATCTTTTTTGAAGTTTATTTATTTCAGCATTATTGCTTTGAGTTTTAGCAGGTATTGATTTTTTTGATTCTAAATCTTCTATTATTTTTTTATATTTATCTTCTATTTTCTTTTTTTGTATATCAACAACTTTTTTATATTTTTGATTAAGTTCTGCTATTTTGGCTTCAGATTGTTCTAACTTTAATTTTAATTCTTCAGATAATTCTTTATATGATATTCTGCCGATTTTATTTATTTCTGCTGCTTTTGCTTTTACTGGTTTTTCAGCTTTTTTTACTGTTTTTACAGTTGGTTTAGCAGCTGTTTTTGCAGTTTTTTTGGTATCTAATGTTTTTTTATTAGTTTGTTTTTTTGAATCTGTTTTTTTTACCGCCATTATAAAGTACCTACCATTATCTTATAATCCTTATTTAGAATTAACGGAAAAATTCTAAATTTAGTAAGAAAAATATTTTTCCTATATATAAATAATAACAATTTCACTGATGAAATTTAATAAGTTTTTAAACTTGAAAAAATATTTCATAAATGGTATAATTATATATAATAAAATATTGAAAATTAAATTTAAGGAAATATATATGAGTGCTTTACTTACATTAGCTATAGTAGTTTATTCTATAATATGTGTATTATTAATATTATTGATTATCATACAAGGCGGTAAAGCTGAAGGTTTATTCTCAAATGCTCAATCTAATGTTTTGGGTTCTCAAAGAGGAAATGCTTTAAGTAAGGCTACAACTTTTCTTTCTACTATATTTATAGTAGGTGCTTTACTTATATCTGTTGCTATAAGTACTCAAAAAACTGCTTTTGAAAGTGTTCCTACTAATACAACAAATAATAACACTCAGCAGCAAACAGCTCCATTAGCAGCACCAACTAATAATACTAATACTCAAGCAACTTCAAATCAGTAAATAAAATATTTAAAAAATAATACTCCTATATAAAAATACCTATGTTTTTATATAGGAGTTTTTTGTATATATACCTGTATTAATTTATAATATCTTATAATTTTTTGAAAGATATTTTTATGTAAGTTTTATATTTTATAAAAAATATATATCCTATTTCTAAGACAAGTATTAAATTTAGTATATACCTAAACAATTATATTTTGTCAATTTTGAATTATTTATGAATGTAATTTTTATTTATTAATAGCATAAAATATTATTAAGTTTTCTTTAAAATATAAGATAAAACCTATATTTTGACTAAAAATGCAGTCTTTCGCGAAGCGTATCGAGTTTATCGAGGATATAGGTTCTTTGTGCCAATACCACAGGCACTTCTTTCAGTCGCAAAAGAACTGGGGGTGTTACGAAGTACTCAGAGCGGTGAGGCTAGTCCCCCACAAATAATAAAACTAAGAAAATAATTTTTGACAAAGTATAGTTGTTTAGGTATATACCGAAAATTATTATATAAATTTAAGGCTTTAATTTTATGAAAGTATTAGATGAAACTGTCTTATTTGAAGATAACAATTCATATCCTGCATTTCCAAGTATTATAAATCTTGATAATAAAAGACAATTACTAAGTTTTAGAATTGCACCAAGAATAAAGAAACATTATTCACATCTGCATTCTTTAAGTAAATCAATGCTTGCTATTGTTAATAAAAATATACAGGAGAAAGTATTTGAATTTGCTGAAGAAGATGATGCCGCCAAACAAGATGCTCAGCTTTTTAGAGTAGATGAAAAAACTATATTAGCATACTATTTTAGATACACATTCCACCCTATGAATGAAAAGGAATTATTAAAAGACAGCACATTCATAGAATATGATAATACAATAGCATTGCTTAGCGGTATAGGAGTATGCATTAGCTATGATAATGGTAAAACTTTCTCAAAACCTTATGTTATAAAAATCAATAAAGATAATACCATAATGAAAAATTTCGCTATTAGAGGAAGTATGTGTAAAATATCTGATGAAATACTTGCTCCTATATATGCTTATAAAAATAATACAAATAAAAAAGATCCTAAATATCAATGCTATATTATTTCATCTAAAGATTTAATCAATTGGAAAATAAAAACTTTTCTATGTGAAACTGAGTTTCAAAAGATAAACGGTAAAAAATCAAAAATAGAATATGTTGAACCTTCATTGCTTAGTTATAAAAATAATATTATATCATTCATAAGAACTCATGTAGATAATGAGTACGGACTTACATCTATAAGCTGCTCAAATGATAAAGGTAAAACTTTCTCAAAACCTCAATTCACAAATATAAAAGGCTATCCTTTGAATCCTTTAATTTTAAATAATGGAAAATTACTTTTAACTTATGGTTATAGATTAAAACCTTACAGCATAAGAGCTATATTGCTTGACAGTGTTGAAGATGTATTTGATATAGAAAAAATTAATTACAAAGTGAATAATGATGAAATTATAATAGATTCTTCTATAAAAAGTACCGATTGCGGATATCCTTGGTGCGTAGAAAATGATAATATAATATCTTGCGTCTATTATGGATATAAAGACAAAAACAAAATGAGAAAAATATATTTAAAAAGGTTTACTTTAAATTAAAAATATAGTATAAAGTAAATATAACTAAATAATAATAAGTATCAATAATATTTGTTTGGAGGTTTATTTATGGACGATAAGGATATAATGGCTCCTAATGTGTATCAGCTAAAAAATAATGATTGGGAAGTTATAAAAACAGATGAGGAAACTATTTATAAACTCCTCGCCTATAAATTATCATCTTGGAGTGAAGATACATATTTAATAGTCAAACTTAATAAAGAGGACAAAGAAGTTATTATTGATTGGAACAGTGCCGATTTTGTATTTGAAAAGCATAAAATGTTTTTCAGATTTGATAATGATTTACCTGATAATTTGGACTGCAAAGCCAGTGAAGACAAGAAAAGTTCTATAGTTTTAGATGCTGATTATGTTTATGATAGTCTTACAAAGGCAAATATGCTGATAATACGTGCATCACTTGAAAAAAGTAAAACAACAAGAATGTTTGATGTTTCAAAATTCAAAGATTTGATAAATTAATATATAACTTTTTATTTTACAGTATACTCTATACTTTTAATAATGTATATTAGGAATATAGTATATACTGAAAATTTTAGAGTTTGTAAAAAAATACAATTTTAAATTTAGGTTATTTGTGGGGACTAGCCCCCACC
>NZ_JAWLQI010000076.1:0-16494 GCF_036997785.1 Brachyspira pulli | reverse complement strand
ACGAATGTCCTTTATACGCGACCGAAGGAAGCACTGTAAAGTGTACGGCTGATTATTTATTATTGTACAAAACTTAATAATTTATCTTACAATTAAAACATATCCCAACAATATTAAATAATATTTTATATTATAAAAAATTATAATTTACAAAATATAAAAATTGACAAAATATAGTTGTTTAGGTATATATTAAAATATTCCGAATTTCTTCTCTCTGAATTCTATTGTTGATAAAGAATTGTTTTGAGAATATGGTTCATCAAATTGCACTTTTACTGATATTGAGCAAGGTTTTGAAGCATCTATTTTAAATATAAAATTATTCTGATATGCTGCACTTTGATAAGATGTTCTTACTGAAACATTAAAATTAGTATTGCTGTTATTTAATAAAGTACCTTGATAAAATTTTACCTTATAATTAGAAGAATCTTCTGGTATTATAATATTAGCATTTATATAATCATTATCATATTCTTCTGGAATAATTGCTGTTATTGATACCATATAATATAAAGAACTGTCTATTTTAAATTTACCTGCCATTTCTTTAAACTCTTTTCCATTCAAACTGTATCTAAAAGAAGTAGATATATTTAAATTAGGAAGAGTATTATCTTCCATTTCTATTACTTCATAAACAATTTCTTCTTCAGCATTACTGTTATCTGTTGTATCTTGAGCATTAAGAACGCATGCAAATATTAATACAAATATTACAAATAATTTTCTTTTCATAAACATCATAAATAAACAGTCCTCTAAACATATATAATATTATGTATTATATACTATTTTTATAAAAATAAAATATTTTCTATAAAAAAGAAGGAGCTTTATAATAAAAAAGCCCCTTCAATATATAATGTTTTTATTATTATTTAACTTCTTTTAAAGTACCTTTCAAAGTTAAAGTATCATTTTCAAAAGTACCTTGTAAATCACCCTGCCAATAAGGTATACCGTCTTTAGCTTTATCAGTAACCATTTCTATATTTGCAAAATCAGTATCATTAGAAATTTGAGAAGTACTCATTTTATTATTATCCAAACCATAACCTATTTTAAATATTCCGTTAGTATCAGATTTTAATTCATAAACCCAAGGATAAACTGTAGGACCTCCGGCATGAGCATATCTTATAGTAATAACACCTGTTTCATCTTTAGTAACACCTGTTCCTGTAACTTTAGGACCATTAGTACTATCTAAAGTTTTTTGTGATATACCGTTTACCATACCATCAAAATTATAAGTTTGTGCTGGTGCTACACCGTATAATACAAAAAATCCTAATCCTCTTTCTATTTTATTATTAGCAAATTGTTTATTTTGGTATCTATAAGAATCCCAAGATTTAGTAGCTCCTGCAGGTGTTGAAGCTACTGTTGTCGCATCCACTTTAGCATCAATATTACCGTAAGTACCTGAAACTTTTAAATAGGAATTATCTGTTAATATATTATCATCATTAGCTTTTTCTCCAAATACAGCTTTAAAGTCTATATCCATAGTTCCTGCTGCTTCCTGATTACTTGTTTCTGTTTTACCGCATGAAAATACAAAAACAGAAATGATTAAAACAATAAATATAATTTTTTCATCTTCTTATCCTTTTTTATTTTTTCATATAATACAAATATTTTAATTTTTTTACAATTATATCAATGATTTTTTTTATATTTTTTACATACTCAAATAAAAATATTTTTTATTTACCCCACCCTTTAGACTTTAAATTTTTTATGATATTTTTATATTATTTTCTTTTTTATTTTTACTGTTATTTTAACTGCCCACCCAGAATTTTTTTTAAAATTTATTGTCTATTCACCGCACGCAGAACAAATCTAAAAATGTAGATATTATTGTAATTCAATTTTCATTATATTATAAATTTCGCTAACCGTGCGTTAAATAAATTTTCAATCTAATTAACATTTGGGCGGGTGCTGAAATTTCTAAATAAGTTATAAAGATAATTAATATTAAGGCCCAAAAGATAATTATTAAAGAATAAAGGGCGGGATATGTAAAAAATTATTTTTAAAATTGAATTTTTTTAATATTTTCTATACTAAAGATAAGTATAATATTTAATAATACGAAAAATTATTTTAAGAAATCTTTTAAAGAACTGTATTTTTGAGAATGCATTTTTCTCAGTGCTTTCTTCTCTATTTGTCTAATACGTTCTTTAGTGAAAGAAAACATCTCTCCAACTTCTTTAAGAGTTTTTCTTTCTTGATCTATACCATATCTGGCATTGATAATTTGTTTTTCTGTATCCGATAAACCTTCTATGGCAGTTTTTAACTCTTCCATAAGTTCTTTATTGATTGCTGTTTCTTCAACATTTTTAGATGTTTTATCTTCTATAGTATCAATAAGTCTGTCTTTCATACCATCATAATTGTATTCTCCTTCCAGAGAAACATGTTCAGTACTCATAGACATAATATGAAGTATATCATTAGGATCTTTATTTAATATGGCAGCGAGTTCATTAACATCAGGAGTGTATCCGCTTTTATAATAGTATTGATGCACTGTACGCTCCAAATCTACTAAATCCATAGCTTTATTAAGAGGCAGTCTTATAAGCCTTGATTTTTCATTAATAGCTCTTAATATACTTTGCCTAATCCAATATACTGCATAAGATATAAAATGATAACCTTTATCAGGATCAAATCTATCAGCTGCTATTATAAGTCCTAAATTTCCCTCACTTATTAAATCTTCTAATAATAAACCGCTATTTTTATATTGTTTTGCAATAGTTATAACAAATCTTAAATTACTTCTAATAAGTTTAGACCTTGCCTCTGCATCACCTTCTTTAAGCCTTTTAGTTAATTCTATTTCCTCTTCGCGGGTTAATAGATTTTCTTTCTTAGCATCAGCAAAATATAAGGATATATTATTTTGTTCTTCTGTAGTATTCTGTTTTAGTCTGCTATCTGCCATATATTATAACTCTTAAACCAAAAATTTAATTTCATATTTCATTTTATAAATACCTGTTTGCTAAATCATGCACAACAGAGTGATTAAAAGAATGTGATGATTTATTAGCTGTTATTTTAGCTTTTATTGGTCTTGATAAGATATATAAATCGCCAATTATATCTAAAATTTTATGCCTTACAAATTCATCTTCAAAATGTAATTTAGTATTTATTACTTTACCATCACATAATAGTATATGACTTCCTATCATACCACTTCCAGCCATACCCATTTTTTGTGCATAATCAATATTATCTATAGTATTAAAAGATCTAGCCCTTCCAACCTCTTGAGTAAATTGATAAAAATTCTCAAATCTGTATGTATATTGCTGTACGCCTATACTGCCTGAAAAATCTATACGTAAACTTACTTCAAGTCCGTCATAAGGGGAAAGTATTATATAAGTTTCATTATCGTTAACATTACCATAAGTTAAAGTTTCATCTATAACTATAGGTTCTATATAATCATCTTGTTCTACAAAACCAGCCTCTTTTAAAGCATCGCAAAATACTAAAGCAGAACCATCAACATTAGGTACTTCACCATCGCATTTTACTATTAAATTAGTTATTCCCATCATATGAAGTGCTGCTAAAAAATGCTCTGTTGTTTTTATATATCTATTTCCAGATACCAAAGCAGTAGAATTAACCGCACCTGATTTATCTTTTGATAAAATATTTTCAGGCGATAACTTTATATGAGTATTTGTATTAATATCAATAAATACTATACCCGTGTTTACCTCTGCTGGTACTAGAGTTAAAGCAGTTTTTCTGCCTTCCATTAAAGCAAAACCTCCAACAACAACACTTTTAGCTATTGTTCTTTGAGGCACTTTATATTTGCATTCGGATTTTTTATTTATATTTTCATTATGAGGAGATTCTGCATCAATATTATTATTGGCATGCTCCTCAAAAACTTCATCACAGCTTGATAATAATTTAGATATGCTTATAGGTTTTTCTAAAAAATCATAAGCACCCATTTTAGTAGCTCTTACAGCTGTTTCAACGCCAGCATGTCCGCTCATCATAATAACATAAGTAGATGGATATTTTTCTTTAATATGAGCTAATATATCAAGTCCGTCTACATTTGGAAGCCATACATCTAAAAATACTAAATTAACATTTTTACTTTCTAAAATTTTTTGAGCTTCATCATTATTTTTTGCTATATCTACTTCATATCCTTCATCTTCTAATATACTTTGACAAGTTGTGAGTATGTCTTCTTCATCATCTATAATTAATATATTTTGTTTCGTTTTTACATTCTGCATTTTAAAAATCTTCCATTGCATAAATATAGTATAATAATATTATAAAATCAATAGCTAATTAAATATTATCGTCAAATAAATAAAAAATTGTTTAAATATTATTATACCTAATATATAACCTTATATTTTACAAATAGTTAATAAAATTATAAATTAATAGCTAAAAAATATTGTTTTTTTTATACTATAAATGTACAATATAAGGCATTAATATATTAATATAAGGAATAGTAAGGTGAAAGATTTACTTATTGAAATATTGGTTGAGGAAATACCTGCAGATTTTGCCTATCCTGCAAGTATCAGTTTTAAGAAGATTATGGAAAACACATTAAATAGTAATGGTGTGAATTTCAAATCTATTATATCTTATACAACTCCAAGAAGATTATCTGTTCTTGTTGAAGATGTAGAAGAAAAGTCAAAAGATGAAATTATAGAATTTAGAGGCCCT
Organism: Brachyspira pulli; assembly: GCF_036997785.1. Classification (NCBI taxonomy): domain Bacteria; kingdom Pseudomonadati; phylum Spirochaetota; class Spirochaetia; order Brachyspirales; family Brachyspiraceae; genus Brachyspira; species Brachyspira pulli. Next base: position 11,730 of record NZ_JAWLQI010000076.1, on the reverse strand, counting down.
TTATTTGAAAGTGCTGTAAAAGATGGTGTCCCTACAAAAGCTGGAGAAGGTTTTTTAAAAGCTCATAATATCGATGTTAATTCTATTAAAAATATAGATGAAAATGAAACTTTTGATAAACCATATATAAAAGAAGTAAACGGAAAAAAATATCTATTTGTTAAAGAAGAAAAAAAAGGTGTTGAAACTAAAAAATTATTTGAAGATGTATTAGAAGATATAGTTGCGAATATAGATTTTAAAAAGAAAATGAGATGGGCAGATAAGGATTTTGCTTTCGTTAGACCTATTAGAAATGTACTAGCATTATTTGGAAATGAAGTTATTAAAACTACTGTTGCCGGAATAGAAACTAATAATAAAGTAACTGGTCATAGATTATTATCTCCTGAATTTGTAGAAATTAATAATCCTAAAGATTATGAAAAAACTTTAGCTGAAAAACATGTTGTAGTTTCAAGAGAAAAAAGATTAGAAAATATAGTAAGTCAATTAGAAAGCATTGAAAAAGAACATGGATATGAAGCTGTTTCAAAGAAAAAAGTATCTGAAATTGTAGTTGATTTAGTAGAAGAACCTTATTTGCTTACTGCTGAATTTGATTCTAAATTCTTAGAAGTTCCTAAAGAAGTTTTAACAAGTGAAATGATAGAACATCAAAAGTACTTCCCATTATGTAAAAAAGATGGTACTTTAACTAATTTATTTGTAATAACTGCAAATCAGCCTAAAACTCCACAAATAATAGCTGGTAATATAAGAGTATTAACTGCAAGACTTTCTGACGGTAGATTCTTATATCAGGAAGATATAAGAAAAGGTATGGACGAGATGAATGAAAGACTCGACATGCTTATGTTTAGAAAAGAACTTGGAAGTGTTACTGATAAAGTAAAAAGACTTGAGAAAAATGCTGAACTTTTAATAACTCTTTTAGGTTATGAAAAAGATAAAGAAAATATACTTAAAGCTATTAAATATATGAAATCAGATTTAGTAAGTAATATGGTTTACAACTTCCCAGAGCTTCAAGGTATTATGGGCGGATATTTTGCAAAAGCTATGAATCTTAATGATGATGTTGCTTTAGCTATCAATGAACAGTACAGACCTTTATTTGCTGCTGATGAAATACCTTCTAATGATACTGGTAAGGCTATAGCTATACTTGATAAAATGGATAATATAGTAGCTGGTTTCTATGTAGGAGATATACCAACAGGTTCTCAAGACCCTAATGCTTTAAGAAGACAGGCTTTGGGTATTATTAATATACTTACAAAATCTAAAAAGCATGTTAATCTTAAAAAATTAATAGAAGATGCTATTAACTCTATGCCTAAAGATGCTAGAAATAATAAGAGCGAAGATTTAGTTAATGATATATTTGAATTCTTTAAATCTCGTTTTGAAAATGATATTGATTTTGCTAAAGATTCTGTTGCCGGTGTTCTTTCTACTGGTATAGATGATATGTATGACGCTTACTTAAAAATAGAAGCTATTGATGCATTTAGAAAGAAAAATGAAGAATTATTCTCTAATCTTTTAACAGTATTTAAAAGAGTTAAAAACATCATTAAATCAGCAAAAGATGTTAAATTGGACGAATCTTTATTAAAAGAAGAAGCAGAAAAATCTTTATATAATACTTACAAAGAAAAAGAAAATGAAGTAAGTAAATTAATGCAAAACAGAGAATATGAAAAAACTTTCTCTGAACTTGCAAGTCTTTATGAACCATTAGATAAATTCTTTAAAGATATTATGGTTATGGTAGATGATGAAAAAATTAAAAATAACCGTATAGCTTTACTTTCTTCAGTAGATAAGATTTTCAAGAATATGCTTGATTTCTCTAGTTTAGTAAAATAATAAAAAAATAATTTTTATAAATAAATGGGGTTTTATTGATAAAATAAAGCCCCTTTTTTATGTAAATAAATAATTATAATTTATACCTAAACAAACATATTTTGTTAATTTCTATATTTTCTAAATGTATTATCAACTTTTTTGCCGCGACTTCGTCAAAGTTGCTGCCTATGGCACGCATAGCGAAAAACGCACATACTATAGCTTAATATTTTAGGAATATGTATTAAACATGATATAATACCTAGTTTTATATTACACCTAAAGGTGGACTTCGTCAAATGCAGTCTTTCGCGTAGCGTATCCGAGTTTATCAAGGATATAAGGTTATTTTAGCCATACCTAAAGGAATTCCTTCGGTTGTAAAAGAACTGGGGGCTGCGTAAGCACACATAGTGGTGGGCAAAGTACTGCCAATAATTTTAAATTAAAAAAATAATTTTTGACAAAATCAAAAACTTTATATATATTTATTTCAATCTAAAAAATAAAACCATTAACAATTATAAAAAACTATGTCAGGACTTTATATACATATTCCTTTTTGCTCATATAAATGCAGCTACTGCAATTTCTATTCTATTGTAAATATGAATGATAACGATACATATAAAAAATATATAGAAAGTTTAATAATAGAATTAAAATTAAGAATACCTAATTATAAATCAGAAATAGAAACTATTTATTTAGGAGGAGGTACCCCTTCTATATTGGGTGCTGATTTATTAAAGTATTTGCTTGATAATATATTTGAAATAGTTAATAATCATAATAAAAATAAAAAATTAATAAAAGAAATAACGATAGAATCAAATATAAATAATATAGATAATGAATATATTAGTTATTTAGAAAGCATAGAAAATATAAGAATCTCTCTAGGACTTCAAACATTCAATGAAAAAAGTTTATCAATCATAAATAGGCATACTGATAAATACGACATTATAAATGCACTTAAATTAATAAATAATTCAACTTTAGAAAACATATCAGTAGATTTTATATGCGGGCTTCCTTTGAATACAGAAAATCAAATAAAAGATGATATATTATTTTCATTAGATTTGCTTCCAAAAATAAAACATATATCATTATACTATTTAGAATTGACTGAATCACTTCAAAAAAAATGGCATAATTTTCTTCCAAATGATGAAGAATCGGTAATATTTTATAAAAAAGCATCTGATACATTGGAAGGACTTGGATTTAAAAGGTATGAAGTGTCAAATTACTCATTGCCTAATTATAATTCAATTCATAATACTAATTATTGGCTTTTAAAAGATTATATTGGAATTGGGGTATCTGCTGTAGGCTGCTATAATAATGAAAGATACAATAATATAAAAATGTTAAAAGATTATTTTTATTCCATATCTAAACATCAACTTCCCCAACAACAGATTGAATATTTAGATATGGAAATAAAAAAGAAAGAATTCATATTCCTTTCACTTAGAACAATAAAAGGAATAGATATAAAAAAATATAATTACATTTTTAATGAAGATTTTTATCATCATTATAATAAAATTATAATGAATAATAAAGAATATTTTAATATCTCCATTGAATATTTATCTATAAAAAATTACTATTTTAATTATGTAGATGAGATTAGTTTATTATTACTGTGATTTACCTAAAGATTCTTGAAAGTTTTTGTCATTTATAAGATATTTGTCTACTATTACTGCTAAAGCACTGTCTTGTTTTTTTAATTCTTTTGCTCCTCTTGTTATTGAACAAAGGCTTGCATTAAGATGTTTTGCTATTTCATACTGAGGCATTTTCTTCCTGAGTAAGGTTACTATCCTAAGCCTTTGCTGTATCATGTCTTGTTCGTCCTTTGTAAAGAGTTCCCCTAAAAGCTTATTAATAAACTCTTCATTTGTTTCTGTTGCTAAAATATGAGCTAATAGTTCCATATTTATCTCCTTTTTAAAAACTTTTTTATTACTATTTAGAATACTACTGTATTAAGTATAGGATAAATAATAATTTTTTCAAGTAAATTTTATATATATTCTCAATAATGGATAATATTTTATTATTATTATATATATTACAAGTATATACGTATTACTGTTTATAAATATAAGGTTTAATTTATGAAAAAGACAAAGAAAAAATCAAGTAATAAAAAAAACACCACAAAAATTTCTACAAAAGAAAATAAAATCAATAATTCTTTTATCATAGTATTTTTAATATTTATAATATCAATAACTACGCTATATGTATGGTATAATAAAAAAAGCAGCAGTAATATAAAAAATATAAATGAAGTAGATGAATCAGGACTTACAATAGTAATGAAAGCGTTACTCAATGAAAATAAACAATTAAAACTTAATGATATAAAAAGACTTATAAGAGATAATAGAAAGAATATAGACTATAGAATAAGGGACAGTGAAAGCAAAACATTATTAATGTATGCTGTATTTAATGGAGATACTGAAATAATAAAGGATATAGCTAAATACAGCAATCAATTAGATGAAGTTGATAATAATGGTAGAACGGCTTTGCATTGGGCTGTATATTACAATCAATATGATGCTGTTGTAACACTAATAAAACTTGGTGCTAAAGATTATATAAAAGATAATTACTCCCTTACACCTATAGATATAGCACAATATGAAGGTTATGAAAAAATATATGAATATCTGTCAAATTTATAATCAAATAATTAATTATTTTTTTAGTATATTGTAAAAAATATTTTTTAATGTTAAAATTAAATAATAAATATTGTACATTTTAGAAATTAATAAAAATAAATATAAAAAAGAGGAAGCAATGAAATTTAGATGTTTAAAAAAGGATATAGTAAAATCTATTGGTGTAACAGAAAATGTTGTTGAAGGTAAAGTAATTTATAATATAGAAAGCAATGTACTTTTTCATCTTTCCGGCAATATGCTTACATTAACTGCTACTGATGGTTCTGTTTGGGCTAGAAGCAGAATAATACTTGATGATTGTGAAGGAGAAGGTGCTGTTGCAGTATATGCTAAAAAGATAAGCTCTATATTAAAAGAAATGCCTGACGGACTTATTACAATCAACGTTGAAGAAAATGAAAAAATAAATATAGAATCTGAAAACGGTAAAACTAAACACTTAATCATCGGTATGAAAACTGATGACTTCCCTGCTTATCCTGAAAGTGATGGAGATATTAGCTATATAATGCTTCCTACAAAAGAATTAGTTACTATGATTAACAAAACTATTTCATCTATAGCTAAAGAACCATTCAAACCTGCATTAAGAGGTATATGTTTCGAGAAAACTGATTCTAAATTTCTTGCTGTTGCTACTGACGGAAGAAGAATGGCTGTTATAGAAAGAGAATTTGAAGGTGTAGAAAATGGTTCTTTCTCTATAATTATTGAGCCTAAAGTATTAAACGAAATACTTGTTACTGCTAATTATGATGAAGTAGAACAAGTAAAAATGGGTGTAGACGGTCAGCAAGTTTATTTCCAAATCGGTAAATATGATTTCGTATCAAGCCTTATAGAAGGAAAATATCCTAATTTCAGACAAGTAATTCCAAAAGAATTCGCTTACAGTTTCAGAGTAAATAAAAATGACTTACTTGATGCTATAAGACGTATCGTTCCTATGATTAATGATGTACGCTCAAAAAGAATGATATTAACTGTTTCTGAAGAATCTTTAAAAGTAAAAGGTATTAACCAAGAGATGGGAGAATCTTTAGAAGAAATCGACATAAAATATTCAGGCGAAGAACATTCAGTTGCTTATAACTACACTTATATACAAGATGTTATAAAACAAATTGATTCTGAAATAGTAACTTTCATGGTTAATAAAGATTCAAGCCCTACTATGGTAAAAGAGATAGAAAGAGAAGATTATTATTATATCATCATGCCAATGAGTATAGGTGAAGAATAATTTTATTTCATAGGAAATTCTAATGGAAATTTTAGATTTGTCCGTATTAGATAAAGAATCAAAAAAACAGATAATAGATTTTTATGATTTATTACTCAATAAACAAAAAAAAGATATAAAAAATGATTTAAATAAATTTAGCGGAAGTTTAAAAATCTTAGAAAAAGATCCATTAGAATTCCAAAAAGAAATAAGAAATGAATGGAAATAATATATTACTTGATACAAATGCGATTATATATTTTTTAAACGGTAAATTTTTACTAAATAATGAATATAATATATTTATATCAATAATATCTGAAATAGAATTACTATGCTATCCAAAAATAACTTCAGCAGAAGAAAATATAATAAAAGATTTCCTCAATAACATTAATATCATAAATTTAGATAGCTATATAAAACATGAAACCATTGCAATAAAAAGAGAAATTTCAATAAAACTTCCAGATGCTATTATATTAGCTACCGCCAAAGTAAATAATTTAATTCTATTAACTCAAGATGAAGGCATATTAAAATATAATGGATACAAAAATATAGAAATTAAAAAATGTTTCTAATAACACATTTTCATTATAATAAAAACACTACTATTTTTATCACTTTTAATATATAATGTCTTTCACTAATAAAACAAAAGGGCTTAATTACAAATGATACTTAAAGAACTTACATTGCGTTCTTTTAGAAATTATAATGAAAATATATTTGAATTTTCTGACAAAATTAATGTACTTTATGGTCATAATGGCTCCGGCAAAACTAATATACTTGAAGCAATATATATGCTTGGAAATGGAGTATCATTTAGAACCAGACTTGACAGAGAACTTGTAAAAAATGGTAATGATAATTATTTCTTACGCGGTGTTTTTAGAGAAGATGAACTTAATTATGACACTAATATAGAAATAGCATATCAAAAAAAAATAAAAAAAGTATTTATAGATAAAAAAGAAGTATCATCAAGAAAAGATCTAATAGGAAAAATACTTTATGTTATATTCCTTCCCAATGATACAGACTTGGTAATAGCAGAACCAAAATTAAGACGCGATTATTTTAATATGCTTATATCAACAATATCATTAGAATATTTACAATGCTTAATCAAATATAACAAGCTTTTAAAAATGAGAAATATTTGTTTAAGTACAAAGCCTAATGAAGCATATATTTATAATAGCGACATGGCAAAACTTTCAATTTATATAGCCAATGAAAATAAAAAATATTCTAAAATTTTAGAAGAAAACATGAATGAAATTTATAAAAATATATTTCATAATGAAAACCCTTATGCTATAAAATATCAATCTACAATAGAAGATATAAATAATGAAAGCGAATATATAAAAAAACTAGAAAGCACATTACAAGAACAAATAAGAATGCGTACAACCTATTTCGGCATACACAGAGCAGAGTATCAATTCTTCTATAAAGATTCATTATCAAAGAAATTCTCATCACAGGGCGAAAAGAGAATGTTTACACTTATAATGAAATTGGCAAGTGAAAAAATATTATCAGAGTACAGGAAAAAACGCCCTATTCTACTAATAGATGATGCTATGCTTGAACTTGATAATACAAGACGCGATAATATACTTGAATATATAAAAACTTTGGGACAGGTATTCATAACAGTAACAGAAAAAGAAAAAGTAAAGAACTTTGAAAACGGAAAAGTATTTGATATACCAAATATAAGAATGTAAAAATTATAGAGGATCTAAAAATGAAATATAAACCTCAGGCAAAAGATGAATTAAAAGAATTGTTAAAAGATGAAAATATATATTTAGGCGATATTAATACAAGTTTAATAACTGATATGAGTGCATTATTTTTTAATAATATAAGAGAAGATTTTTCAGGTATAGAAACTTGGGACGTTTCTCATGTAACAAGTATGGGCGGAATGTTCAAAAATGCAGTTAATTTTAATCATAATATAAATAATTGGGATGTATCCAATGTTACAGTTATGTCTGATATGTTTTGCGGTGCTAAAAGTTTCAATCAGCCTTTAGATAAATGGAATACTTCAAATGTTAAATACATGATGGAGATGTTTAAGAATGCTGAAAATTTTAATCAAAATATAAATAGCTGGGACGTTTCTAATGTGGAAAGTATGAGAGAAATGTTTTACGGCTGTATAATATTTAATGAACCTTTGGATAATTGGAATACTTCTAAAACTGACTGTATGAACGGTATGTTTTTTGGAGCTTCAAGATTTAATCAGCCTTTAAATAATTGGGACGTTTTTAATGTAGAATTTATGGATAATATGTTTGAAAGAGCTTCTAATTTTAATCAGCCTTTGGATAATTGGAATACTTCTAATTTAAAAAATATAATAAATATGTTTTATAATTGCTCTTCATTTAATCAGGATTTAAACAGTTGGAAAACAGAAAAAATAGAATATATGAATCAAGCATTTCTTAATGCTTCATCTTTTAATCAGGATAATATTAAAAACTGGAATTTTAAAAATGTTAAAGAATTCGACAGAATTTTTAATAATGTTTCATTGAATTTAATTTTAAAAATATATTCTTTTCAAAGCTCAAAGTCTGCTATATCAAATCTTGAAAAAATTATAAGTAAATTTGATAAAAAAGAAGTTTATAAAATCGGATTAAAATATAATAAAAAATCTGTAGCTGATATTCTAAAAAAGTTAGAAAATACTTGTTATGATGAATTAAAAGAACTCGTTGATAGTAAAGAAGAAATTATAAAGGAATATAAAGAATTAGAAAAATCAGAAAAGAAATTAGAAACAAAAAAAGATAAAAAATATAGTAAACAAACTAAAATGTATCAGCCAAAAAACAAAAATGAATTAATAAAACTAATAGCAGAGAAAACAAAACTTGATAAAATAGACACTTCTTTAATAACAGATATGAGTAATCTTTTTAAAGGTTCTAAATCAAAAAAGTTTGACGGTATAGAAAGTTGGAACGTATCTAATGTAGTGAATATGGAAAGTATGTTTGAGGGAGCATCAGGTTTTAATCATAATATTGAGAGCTGGGACGTTTCAAAAGTAGAAAATATGAGTTATATGTTTAAGAAATGTAAAAAGTTTAATTATCCGCTTAATGATTGGAATGTGTCATCAGTTGTTAATATGGAAGGTATGCTTTCTAATTGTGAAAGTTTTAATCAGCCATTAGACAAATGGAATGTAAGTAATGTAAAAGATATGTCTAAAATGTTTTATTATACTAAAAATTTTAATCAAAATATTAATGACTGGAATGTATCTAATGTAGAAAATATGAGCTGTATGTTTCAAGGAGCTGTTAATTTTAATAGTGCTTTGGACAAGTGGAATATATCTAATGTAAAATATATGTCGTTAATGTTTTGTTTTACTAAAAGTTTTAATCAGAATTTAGAATCTTAGAAGTTAGGAAAAAATGTTAGTATGAAATATGCTTTTATTGATTCTCCTATAGAAAATAATCCTCCTTTTTGGTATAAAAATTAAAAGTTATTTATACTGGATTGTAATATACTTTATAAATTATATATACTAAAAATTTTTAACTTTGTCAACAGCTAGCTCTACCTCAACAAGCTCGGTACGCTTCGCGAAAACGCAATTACTAGAACTTTATATAAAAAATATATGTATGAAATATAGGGTATAACCTAGATTTAGACTAAAAATGCAGTTTTTTTGGTTCTTTTATACCAATAAAAGAACTAGGGTCTGGGGCAAAGCCCCAGATATAAAAACAAAAATATAAATTTATTTTTGACAAAATATAATTGTTTAGGTACATACTCACAATTTTAAAGTTTATGTTTCTTATTTTTCTATTTTTCATAATTAGCATATAAAAATAATATAAATATGAAACTAATTTTTTACAAAATTTCTAATTTTTAGTATATAATATAAAAAAATAAAAGGAGTGTAGTATGCAAAAAATAGCGGTTGGAATGAGTGCAGGAGTGGATTCTACTACTACAGCAAAACTTTTAAAAGAACAAGGAAATGAAGTATTCGGAGTTACAATGCTTCTTTGGAATGGAGATAAGAGAGCACCTTTAAGCGGTTCTTGTTATAGTCCTTCCCAAGTTAATATGGTTGAAGAATGTAAAAAATATGCTCAGGCAATAGGAATAGATTATTATGCTTTTGATGTTAGTGAAATATTTCAAAAGAAAGTTATAGATTATGTTACAGATGCCTATAAACATGGACTTACTCCAAATCCATGTATTATGTGTAATAGTGAAGTAAAATTTGGAGCTTTATTTGAGGCTATAGAAAAACAAGGTTTGGAATTTGATAAATTTGCTACTGGGCATTATGCAGGAATAAGATATGATGAAAAAACTAAAAGATATCTTTTATTAAGAGGAAAGAATTTAATAAAAGATCAGTCATATTTTTTATACAGACTTACTCAAAATCAATTATCAAAAATAATGTTTCCTATGCATGAAAATACTAAAGAAGATACAAGAAAAATTGCAAGAGAATATAATTTAGATGTGGCAGAAAAAAGTGAAAGTCAGGATTTTTTTGCTGGAGAGTATCATAGATTATTTGATGAAGATAAAGAAGGTGAAATAATAAATATAGATACCAATGAAGTATTAGGTCATCATAAAGGCGTATGGCATTATACAGTAGGTCAGAGAAAAGGTTTAGGAATAGCATATAAAGAACCTTTATTTATAATAGCATTAGACAGCAAAACAAATACTGTTTATGTTGGAAATAAAAATCATACTCTTGTTAATGAAGTTAATATATATAATGTTAATTGGATAGTTGAACCAATACAAAAAGAATTCGAGGCTTTAGTTAAAACTAGAAGTGCCCATAAAGGATCTATGGCAAGAGTTATACCTATAGATGAAAATACAATAAATATAAAATTCCTTGAACCTACAGGTATAGTTGCTAAAGGTCAATCTTGTGTATGCTACGATAATGATGTAACTATATGCGGAGGAATAGTTTATTAATATTTTTTATGAGGTATAAAAGATTTTAATAATATTATAACTACAAAACTTATTATACTTATTAATACAATGGTTGCTCCTGGTTTTAAGCCTTCATAATAAGAAATAAATATACCTAATATAGTAAAAAATAAATTAAATAATACTGCATATATAATAGTTTTTTTATAACTATTAGCTACCTGCATAGAACAGGCTACAGGAACAACCATCATTGATGAAACTATCAATGCTCCTACAGCTCTTGCTGATATTGATACAGTTACAGCGGTTAATATAGTAAAGATAAAATTTATTCTATTTACTGGAACTCCGGAAAGTTTTGCTAATCTTTCATTGAAAGTGATATAAAATATTTCCTTATACAAAAATATAAAAATTAGTATAGATATTGAACTTATAAATATTACTAATTTTAATTCAAAGTCACTTATAGCAACAATACTTCCAAATAAAAAACTGTTGAAATTAGAATTATTAGCAACAAACCCGGAAAGAAGACCTGCAATGCCTATAGATAAAGACATTATTATTGATATAGACATTTCACCATATTTAGATATTTTCTTTCTTATAAACTCTATGGATAAGGCAGCAAATATACAAAATATAATAGAAGCTAGTATTGGATTTATATTGAATACAAGCCCAAATGTAACACCGGCAAGCGAAGTATGCGATATAGCGTCGCCTATCATAGAAAGTCTTTTTAATACTACAACAACTCCTATACAAGGTATAATAACAGCAAGCATTATACCTACAATAAAAGCCTTACGCATAAAATCATATTGAAATATTTCCATATATTTTTCCAAACAATGATTTAAATTATATAAACGATCATTATATAGTTAATTTGTATAAAATGAAAGTTGTAAAATTAATAATTAT
>NZ_JAWLQI010000075.1:0-16624 GCF_036997785.1 Brachyspira pulli | reverse complement strand
CTGAAAATTTTTAAGTTTGTCAAAAAATACAATTTTAAATTTAGGTTATTTGTGGGACTAGCCCCACCGCTCTGCGTACTTCGTAACACCCCAGTTCTTTTGCGACCGAAGGGAGTGCCTGCGACCATAGGAAGTCCTTTAGGGCGGTATTGGCACAAAGAAGCTATATCCTCGATAAACTCGGATACGCTTCGCGAAAGACTGCATTGTTAGTCAAAATATAGTTTTCATATTATATTTTAAAGAAAACTTAATAATATTTTATGCTATTAATAAATAAAAAATTACATTTATAAATAATTCAAAATTGACAAAATATATTTGTTTAGATATATATAAACAAGCAGGGCAGTTTATAATAATAAAAAAATTAAGCTATGATACTTAAATATAAAAATGATAAAATATAGCTGTTTACTATAACTTAAAATTATAAAGAATTTTCATCTACTTCAGTAGCTTGTAAACGTGTTTTTAATTTATCTATCATATTGCCTTCTACTGCACGCTGAAACTGTATAGCAACATCTTTATTCTTTGTGAATTTTGGTATGGCTTTTGATATTAAATCATTTATACGTTTATCAGTTTGAGTCATATCATATATATGATCAGGCAATGCTACTATTAAAGTTGCTCCTTTACTTTCTATAGGGTTTCCTTGAGATAATAAAGAATATATAGTAGGGCTTTCTGTTTCTATATATGAAAGTATTTTATTGTAGAATATACGTCTTTTATCTGTAGGATTTAAAGGCACATCTGGGTGAGGCTTATCTGATGTATTAGGTACTTGAGTATTAACTGTATTAGCAGCAGGTGCATTTTCAAATCCGTAATCATCGCTGGCTTGAGAAACCGCCTGCATATTAATTATATCTACAGGGCGTATCAAATTATCAGTATTAAGAAGTAATAACATACACATTTCAAATATAGTTCTAGGATTTGATGCATTTCTTATTCTTTCTTCTACTAATAATATATAATCAAGTATTCTTTCTATTTCATCATCATTGTAATGGTTGGCAAAAGTTTTTAAATCATCTCTTTCATTTTCAGTTATTTCTAATAGCTTTATATCATCAATGCCGCTTTTTATCATAAGAACAACACGCATATATTCTATTATACTGTTTATAAAAGTTCTTGGATCAACTGCTTCTTCGAATAATTTTTTTACGAATTCAAAATAAGTTTTTTTATCACCGGACATTATAATATCAAAAAACTCTTTAACAAAAGAAAAATTGTTTCCGCCTACAACAGCATTAACATCAGCACTTGTTATATACTTTTTATCTGTAGTATATGCTATCATCTTTTCAAGTATAGTTTCACTGTCACGTACAGAACCTCTGGCCTGTTTAGCTATTAAGAAAATTGCTTCTTCATCATATTTAATATTTTCTTTATCAAGTATGCCTTTTAATATTTTCTCTAAATCTTCTATACCTAAAGATTTAAAAGTATATTGCTGACAGCGGCTTCTTATAGTAGGAAGTACTCTGTCTGCTTCAGTAGTGGCAAGTATAAAAACAACATGAGCAGGAGGCTCTTCCAAAGTTTTAAGCAAAGCATTAAAAGCCTCATTAGTTATCTGATGCACCTCGTCTATGATATATACTTTATATTTACCGGCAACTGGAGATATGCGTACATTTTCAATAATTGTTCTTATATTTTCTATACCTCTGTTGCTTGCACCGTCGATTTCTATAACATCAAGAGGAGTTCCATTTTCTATTTGAGTACAAGAAGGACAAACTCCGCAAGGTTTATCAGTAGGGCCATTAACACAGTTTAGGGCTTTAGCTATAATTCTAGCAAGAGAGGTTTTACCAACTCCATGAGCACCTGAAAAAAGATATGCATGTGCTATCTTCTTTTGAGCTATACTCTTTGATATTGTCTTTGTGATATGTTCCTGACCTATAACTTCTTCAAAAGTTTGAGGACGGTATTTTCTTGCAATTACTTTATAGTTTTCAGCCATATTTATAGTGTTCCATTTAAATTATTTTTTTGTATTATTTTAAGCTATTTTAACAGACTATATTTATTTGTCAATTTAAGTGTTTATTAAAAAATTGATTAAATAATCATTATTCCCGTTCTTTTATTATAATTTCTATAGTATAAAATTATACTTCTAATATATAAACTTTATATTATTATTATAAATATAATATAAAAGGGGGAAACTTATGAAAGTTACTTTTGAATGGAACACCGATATGGAAGAGGCAAAAAAGATGGCTTGTATTCTTGCCATTTTTGAAAACTCAGATGGATCAAAAGGTATTGGGTACACAATGTAGGATCCTGATGATAAATGTCGGCTATCTCATGATTGTACACCTATTGAACTTTCTAAACCAATTGCTTGGATTCTTGATGAAGCCTTATTTCCTAAAGAGCTTGAGTGAAAATTCTCTCATATATCAAATAGCCCAATAATTGTAAATGTAATAAATTTATTATAAAGAAATTTATTCAGACAACTGCTTTACTGGTATTTTGTCAAGAGTTTTTGATGAAGAAACTAAAAATGAATTTGTTATATATTAAGTAGTTTTTCTATGTTATTTGGCAATTTTTATTTATTTTTTAACAGCTTTATATAATTTGATGATATTAAATATATCACAAAAAATAGATATTTATATGTAAAATATGATTTTGTAATGCATTTTTATATAAAATAATATACATGCTGTATCGAATATAATTTTTATAATATTATTTTTTTTTATCACTTTAATAATAAGTATTAAAATATTTTTTGTTTTTTTAGTATTGACTAAAATTGATAAATTGAATATAATACTTATCATGGTTATTTATGTTCACAATCGACAATCGACAATCGACAATCGACAATCGACAATCGACAATCGACAATCGATAATCTTTTTTTAGAAAAAAATTTATGCCTTCTTTCTAAAGGGAGTGTTAGCTGATGGATAATGAATATAATGAAATGTATAATAATATATTAAATAATTATGATGAGTACCTCAAAATAGTTGATATTTGTCATAATTTGGCAGTAATAAGAATCAATAATCTTATTAAAACTTTTGGCGGATACAATTTTGAAAACGAATGTTTTTACAAAGAAATAAAGAATGACAAAGTTTCTTATGCAATTGATATATATTGCGATAAAATTGACAGTTCATCTTTAATAATACATTCAAGCAGGGGATATGATGACTTGGAAAGAATTTTAAAGAAAGAAGAATGTATTTATGGATTTAAAAAATCTGAAGATGAAGATACAATATATAGAAAATTTGCTTTTCCAAAAGATGAAAAGAAACTTTTGTATATAACAGAAAAAATTATTAATATACTTCAAAAAGAAGTTAGTTAATTTTTGAAATATATTATCTATTTTTATATATAACTGTATATAGTGTATTTAGATATTATATTAACTACATGAAACATGTATACCATATTAAAATATTGTTCTAATTTATATATTTTTAATCAATAATCAAAAGCGTCCTCATCTATATCCATATAATTTCCGGCATAATTAGCTTTTTCTTTTATAAGCATTAATTTTTTAGGAATCTCCATTAAGAATGATGATGGTATTTGTTCCATTATTCCGCTGCTTACTCTGCGTTTTTTTGAATAAGTTAAATAAAGTTTTCTTTTTGCTCTTGTAATGCCTACATAACAGAGTCTCCTTTCCTCGTCAATTCCGCCTTCTTCTTCAAGTGAGAAATAATGAGGGAAAACTCCTTGTTCCATTCCTGTGATAAATACAACATCAAATTCAAGACCTTTAGCATTATGTATTGTCATAAGTGTTATAGAATCTTCTTTTTCATCATTGGTATTTATATCTCTGTATAATGTGTTTTCTTCTAAAAATGTTATTAATGTAGCATCAGCTTCCATTGATTTATAATCATAAAAGCCTCTGAAAAGTTCTCTTATATTTTCTTCCGCTGTCATGATTCTGTCATTGCCTTCGCTTTTAAATATAGAAAAATAATCAATTTCTTTTAAAAATTCAAAAAAGATATTTTCTATATTTATTCCTTCTTCATTGATAATATCTTCTTTTATTTTTAAAGCATATTCATTTATTATATATTTGTATGCTTTAATATTATTTATTGCTTTCTTGCTTAAATCAGAATCTTCAAGTATATCAATGGCATTAAATAAAGTTAATTTTCTTGAGCTTGCAAATGTTTCAAAGTTGGCTATAGTTTTTTCACCTATTGCTCTTGGAGGCGTATTAATAGTTCTTCTTACGCTGAAATTATCTCCGAAGCCTGTCATTAATCTTAAAAATGAAATTGAATCTTTAATTTCAATTCTTTCAAAAAATCCAACTCCTCCTATTATCTTATAGCTTATAGAATGTAGTCTTAATTCCTTTTCATAGGCTCTTGACTGGCTGTTTGTTCTAAACAATATAACTATATCTTTTGCTTCAAATCCATGATCAAATAAAGATTCTATTTCATTAACTACGCTTCTTGCTTCTTCTAAATCGCTGTAGCAAATCCAATTTTCTATTTTAAATTCATTAGGTTTATTTGAAAACACATTTTTTTCATGTCTGTTTGTATTATTTTTTATAACGCTCAAAGCGGCAGCAACTACATCTTTAGGACATCTGTAATTTTCTTCAAGGCGTACAATTTTTGTATTTGGATAATCTTTTTCAAAATCAAGTATATTTAAAACATTAGCACCTCTGAATGCATATATACTTTGATCATCATCGCCCACAACTGTTAAATCATTTTCTGCATCCTGCGTTAATAACTTTATTAATTTATACTGCTGAGGATTGGTGTCTTGAAATTCATCTACCAAAATATATTTAAATCTATTTCTATAATAATTTAAAACTGTTTTTTCCTGTTCAAATAATTTTATTGTATTTAATATAAGATCATCAAAGTCCATTACATTTTCATTAATCTCATATTCTGTATATTTTTTATAAACATTTTCAAATATATCTCTGTCGAAAGTAATACCGTCTTCCATTTCATTTTTTACAGCGGATATAAATCTCATAACAATTTTTGGAGTAATATTTTTTGGAACTTTTTCATCTTTCATTATTTTTTTTATTACTGACAATTTATCGCCTTCATCTAAAATAAGAAAGTTAGATTTATATCCTATACGATGTGCATTTTCTTTTAAAATTCTTAAGCATGCAGAGTGAAAAGTTCTTATAAATAATCGGCTTGGTTTTATATCCGGAAGCAAGTCGCAAACTCTTTGCTTCATTTCATTTGCTGCCTTATTTGTAAATGTTACAGCTAATATATTTTCCGGAGCTACTTCAAGTTCATTTATAAGATAAGCTATTTTTCTTGTGATTACTAGAGTTTTACCGCTTCCAGCACCGGCTAGCAAAAGCAATGGTGTTCCTGTATGTAAAATTCCTTCCTTTTGAACTTCGCTTACATTTTGAAGTATATCCATAATTAAAACCTTTATAATTAATATTTGAGAAAGTATTATATTGTATATTTATTTATATGCAAGTTTTATAGAAAAATAAAACTAGGGCGAGGTACTAGCCGTACGGGCTTGCTGAACGGTAATGCTTTTTCTTATAGAAAGTACAATGTACGTTCGGGATAATGCATTTTAGTTCAAACTGATTTTAAATTTAATAAACGCTTGGGCGAGTGTTAATATTTCTGTATTGGTGTTTAGGAAAATATAAATAAAAATTTCAGGATAAAGTATTTAAGAATAAAGGGCGGGTACTAGCCGTACGGGCTTGCCGAACGGTAATGCTTTTTCTTACAGAAAGTACAATGTACGTTCGGGATAATGCATTTTAGTTCAAACATATTTTAAATTTAATAAACGCTTGGGCGGTGCTTTAATTTCTAATAAAGCAATAAAGAAATTTAAATTATGATTTAAAAATATACTATAAAGAATAAAGGGAGGGGAATGTAATAAAAGTTTTAAAGCTTAAATTACATTTGCCCACCCTTTGTCTTTTTAACATTATTATGTGATTTTTATGCTATTATTCTTTTTAAATTTATACTGTTATTATAACTGCCCACCCAGATGTTTTTTTTTATTTATTGTATATTCACCGCACGCAGAATGAATTTAAATATAAAACGAAATATGAATTCAAATTTTTATTATAAAATAAAGTATTATTAACCGTGCGTTAAACAGAATTCTATTTAATTAATCCTTTATATCTATACTATAATCTTTCAAAGTATCTAATATTAAAAGCATTGAGATTTCATCTTGATTTGTTAAATCGTATTTGTCTATATTGATTATGTTTTTTATAGCATTCTGACTTCTTCCAGATACAAATAAAACATTATCATTTTTCAAAGCAGGCATTATTCTGCTTAATGAGTTTACATTCCAGAAAATTATTATAGGAAGTTTATAATTATTTTTATTAAATAGTTCTTTCCAATATTCAAAGTTAGTTTTATTTCGCATTTGACATTCATTAAACTCCATATCAGAAATTATTATTATATATTTAGGGAGTTCTTCTTGCGGTACATGATTTTTGAGAGCAGTGTCAAGCAAGGCTTTAAATACTGAATCTATATTCGTACTCATATCAACAGATGATCTTAAAACATAATTAACTACATCAACAATATTATTTATATTTGATATGTCATGCATTTTAGAATTGCCGCAGAAATCTATAAAATGATTATGAAATGCAGACTTATTTAATTGTGCTATATATATTCCCAAAGCTACAGAACATATTAAAGGCTCACCATTCAAAGCCATTCTCATACTTCCAGATACATCGCATGCTGCAATAGCATTTAAATTATTATCTCCAAAAATGTTTGGAAGATTTTTCCAAGTTAAATCAAATTCTTCTCTTCTTGAGTCTATATCTTCTTTGTTACAGTCTAAAATCTCTCTTATAACATCAAATGGAGTTAATACGCTTGTATTTAATTTTACTTTTCCTGACTTTACATCTTCAAAAAATTGTTTGTATCTTTTTTCATCATTTCTAATAAATGCTTTTGAGTATTTTCTCATAGCAAGCGAAGGAACTGAAGAATAATTAAATGTATAATCTTTTTCTCTCAAATTATTTTCTATTATTTTTATTTTCTTTCTTAAAGCAGATAAAGTTTTTCTGTATTCTTTACTCTCCATATTTAAAAGCTTTATTAATTCTCTTGCAATGTTTCTTGTATTTTTTGATGAAGTATTTTCACTAGGAAGCCATTTAGCAAGAAGTGAAACATTATCAGTTGTTTTATCTTTTTCTAATTGCTCTAATATCATATTTTTTGTAAAATCAGAAATATTTTTATTTTCTCTATTCTCATACCATATATAAATAATATCGTCCCATCTTCCAAGCTCTGGTATAGTTTTTAAAATTTCTATTGCAGTGAGAGTATGATTTTGTTTAATCATAATATTAATATATTTTCTGAAAACTTCTCTCTCACCAATGCCATTTCTTATATCTCTTAAATACATTATAGATTTAGCTGTAAGTTCAGGACTTTCCCTCCAAGCATCTATAAAATATTTTAATAATTCATCATCTTTTTTTAATCTGCTTGCTCCCATAGTGGCAAATAAATCTATTACACCGCTTAATGATGAAATATTTGTATCAGCAAAATTCTGCGTATAAGTTTTATTAAAAGAATTTTTAAGCAAATCTAAAAAAGACATAAAATAATTCTCCTATAATAAAAAATATTCTATGCCTATAATTAAATAAGCATAGAATTAAAAAACTAGACACGATATACACCATTAAAAATGGCTAAAGGAGTTGAACCTTCTTACTTACCAGAAAATAAATTGCTGTTCGTGTCTAAAAAAATATTATTTCAAAATAAAAACTAGACACGATTAATAAACCATTAAAAATGGCGAAGGGAGTCAATCCTTCTAATTATGGAGACTTAACTTAAATAACTGCTGTTCGTGTCTAAAAATTATTATTGCAAAATAAAAAACTAGATTCCATTTAATCCAGACTGTGGCTTAAATATATTGCTGTTGGAATCTGTTTTTAATTATATTACTGATTATTAATTTTGTCAATATTTTAAAGTTGGTGTATACATTATAAATTTAAATAACTATATCTGTATTATCTTGTAAATTATATTTTGTAATATTTAATGTTTTTAAATTAAAAGGATATACATTAAAATGATATTGATTTTTAACTTTACTTTCATCAAATAGAGTTCTGTTATAATTTTTATTTTTCTTTTGACTTGTACCTTGGTCTATATTTATATTAGAAGTATTTATTTTCTTATCGGATATTAAATAAAAATCAATATTGTCAACTTGAGAATAAGCAACTAGAACAGACATTACTCTAATATATGCCCCCAAAAATTGCCAATATAATTTATCTAAATCTTTATCATGAATATCTTTTTTTAATTCTATTATATGTAAATCTAAATTATTATTTTGATTTTTTCTTATGATAACAGCATCAGCACATTTAGCCATTCTTATATAATTAAATTTATTATTTCCTTCAATATTTGTTGTGCATATAGACTTAGATAATAATTTTATATAACATTCCATTTTTGAAGCAGCATCCATTATATGAAATGTATTTTCTAATATTTGAAAATTATATATTTCTATTTTAAATAGAGTATTAAGTTCAAAAAAATTTTCCATAATAATATCCTAAAATTAATTTAAATACTTTCATTAATTTCATCATATTCATTTGAAGCTTCGTTGATATAATCATGGAAAGTTTCTATATAAAAACCAGTTTTTTTATTTCCTTCTAATGGTATTATATTTGTTGTATTATCTTTATCTGTATTAAATTGATATATTCTTATCTTTTCAATATCTATAATGTCATTTTCTGTATAAGAATATTTTTTTAATAAATTATTTTTTTTATCTTTATCATTTATAGAGTTAAGTTTTATCATATTGTTTATATGTTCTAAGATTGTATCACTATGAGTTGATATTATAAGATTAATATTTTTATTTACTAAATTAATAATTATTCTAGCCATTTGTTTTTGAAGTTTAAGATGCAATGACATTTCAGGTTCTTCTATAAAAAGAGTTCCAATATCTTTACCATATTTTAAAAATAAATATAATGGTGCAATTTCTGTAATTACTGCTGAGTTTAAATACATAGGTATTTTTAAATCTGTATTATTAGGCTTATAATAATATCCTCCTGTTTCAGAATTAACTTCTATTTTTCCTTGAATCATATTATGAAATATTGCTATTATATCTGTATATTCTTCGTTTATACTATATTCTTTTGACAAATCAATTAAATTATTTATAAAATAACTAATAGGCTTTTGGAATAAAGTTTTAATTTTTTGATTTTCAATGTTAAATGCAGAAGTTACAGATTGCTTAGCTAATTCTTTATAAGATAAGAAAAAACCTGTTCTTGATGTTGGTAGAAATATTTTTTTGTTATAATAAATATTAAATATATATTTTGTTATACTAGAAAAAATAATCATTATAATATCTAATGTACTAAAATTGGGAATATTACCAGATATTGAATAATCATTCATATGATTTTTATATAAAATACTTATTTTTCTGTTATGTTCTAATAAAATTTTAAAATCAGCTTTATATATGTCTAAATTTATATAATCTAAATTAATGAAATTATTAATATCATTAAATATAAACTGTAATATTTTTCCTTTATATTTATTAAGAAGTAAATTAAATAAATCATTAAATAATTTTAATTCTTCCAATGATAAAAAAAATCTTTCATCTAATGTTTGTTCAGCACAAAATATATTTCGATTTTTAGCAGCATTAATAAAATAATTATTATGCGATTTCATTATTTGAGAATAATTTTCTTTATTATATTCTAAATGCTTATTTATAATATTTTCTATATCTTTATATTCTTGCAAACTAAATAAAAAATCTTTATCTTGAAATAAAATATTTACAATTTCTTCTGAATAATTTGCAAATCCATATATTAATGTCATTAAATAGCTTTTACCACTATTATTATCGCCTATAAATAAAACTAAATCGGAAAGTTCTATTTCTGCTTCTTTAATCTTTCCAAAATTTTTTACCACAAGTTTTGAGTATGACATTATTTTTCCTTTGATAATAATTATTTCAAATTATTATATCATATTTTTTATAAAACAGTAATGAAATTATAAATTTAAATAGCTCTTGGGCGGGTGCTGAAAATTCTAAATAGGTTATAGAGATATTTAATATTAAAATTCAAAAGCTAGTTATATAGAATAAAGGGCGGGGAATGTAATAAAAGTTTTAAAGCTTAAATTACATTTGCCCACCCTCTTTCTTTTGAGTATTATTATGAGATTTTTAGCTATTATTCTTTTTAAATTTATACTCTTATTATAACTGCCCACCCAAGATTTTTTTAAATTTAAAACGTATTTACCGCACGATAAGCTGATTAAAAAATAAAACTTAATATGAATTCAAATTTAAATTATAAATAAAGTATTGTAAACCGTGCGTTAAAATATTACTCTAAATCTACATTCCAATTGGTGGATTGTATCATAACATCTATATCATTATAAGCTTTGGTAAGTTTATCTACTTCTGTTTGTATGTCTTTCACATTTACAAGTACTTTCATCTTAACTTCATTTTTAGCATTTCTGTAATCTTTACTGTTAAGCTCTTTTAAAACCGTTTTATAAATTTCCATTTCTCTGTATAGCTTATCTCTAATATTTATTGCATCAGCTATTGTTATTCCTATAGCAAGTTTGGTATTATGCTCTTTACTGCTTATTTTTATTATTAAGTCTGAAAGTTCATTATTAACTTCTATATACTCTTTTATTAAATCATTAGGGTTTTCGTTATTCTCATTATCATCTTTTAATACAACATTGCTCTTTAATCTTTTTTTGAGATTATCTTCTCTTTTAATATATTCATCTCTTTTTAATAAGGCTTCTCCTAATTTCATAATTTCTCCTTATTCTATAATTTGTTAATAAATATAATAAAAAAGATATTCTAGTCAATAATTTTTGTATATAATCATTTTACAAAAATATAAAAGATATTATTATATAAGTATGATATGTAATATATTTGGAGGGAAGTTTATGAGAAAAATATTTTATCTATGTTTATTTTTTATAATGATATTAATTAGCTGCAATATGTATGTAAGCGATAAGGTAAGCATATTAGTATTTGATGAAGATTCTAAAGGAAATCGTTTAACAAATGAAACATTAGAATTTATTTTAGTAAAGCGTGAGTATACAAACAGCTTTAATAAACTCACTTATATATCAGGTACCATTAATAATAAATACGGCAATCAAATAGTAACTAATTTAAAAGAAGGAGTATATATACCAGATATTAACGATACTAATAGTGCTAAGAATTTAGATTTAAAAGATTATAAAATGAGTATTAATTATAATAATAAAAAAATAGTATTTACAGATAATGATGGAGAAAAATATACGCTTCCTTTGAATAATTCTGAAAATACTTGGTTTTATAAATTACTTCAAAATAATACTAATTTATAATAAGTAATAAATAAGTGGTTTACAAACATGATATTTTTTGTATAATAATATCATTATATATTTTATTTTTGTTTTATTTAGCAAAAATTATCAATGAGTTTATTTATGAAATACTATAAAACTTTTATACTATTCTTTTTTATATTTTTTATTATTTTATCATGTTCAAATGTACCAACTTCATCAAACAATAGTAATATAAAATTAGAGGATAGGGCAGGAAGATATTCTCTTAATCTTAATTTTACAGAAGATATTACTCTTGATTTTGTAGTATTTAAGGAAGGTTATATAAATTTTATAGGAAAGAAAAATAATATAGCAAACAATATAGGCAGTTATTATTTGGGAGATCCAAAAAGTACAAATAATACATTTTCTTTTGATATAAAAGAAACTATTAATGGGGTAGCACCTGATACTTATTTTGTAGATTTTTTCTGGGGCAAATTAAGATATTCACAAAACAAAGAAGTTTATTTCAAAAAAGTTAATGACAGTACAAGCATAAAAATGAATGAGCGTATAGGAATATATTATAATAAAGATAAATCAGCAAATATTACTATAACTGATAAGCAAATATTATGGAGTTATTTTCCAGATGCTTATATTGATATAACTAATCCATATTCTGAAGAAACTTCATTTTCTGCAACAAAAAAATTTACAAATTCAAATGGAGAAGAACATAGTTTTACTATAGATATTATTTTTAACTATAATTCTATTAAATTAAAATTTACTATAACAGACCCTTCTTATGCTCAATATAATAAGGAAGAAGAGTATAGAATAGTTTGGGAAAATAATATTTGATTAGGAATAATATATGATAAAAGTTTCTGTAGTTTTACCAATTTACAATGTAGAAAAATATTTACCAAAATGTTTAGACAGTATTATCAATCAAACATTAAAAGATATAGAAATAATTTGTATTAATGACTGTTCCACTGATAATTGTGAGAATATAGTTAAAGAGTATGTAAAAAAAGACAGCAGAATAAAATTAATTAATAATGAAAAAAATTCTGGAGTAGGGTTATCAAGAAATATAGGTGTAAATTCTAGTAATGCTGAATATATTGCTTTTATAGATTCTGATGATTATATTGAAAATAATTATTTAGAAGAATTGTACAATAGTGCAGTAAAATATGATGCTGATATTGTATTTACAAATAATTTAAATATAGTTAGAGGTAATATAATAAAGCCATATTATCATAATAGAATACATATTTGGAAGAAAAAATTAAAAAATACTTGGCAGGAAGGTATCAGTAATTTTAATGTTAATACTCCAGAAAAAGAAAATACACCTGAATATCCATTAGTTTCAAGTGTTAATAAAATATTTAAAAAAGACTTTATCATAAAAAATAATTTAAAATTTAATGGTTTTATTGTATCAGAGGATACAGAGTTCTTTTATAAATATTTAGTTTATAATCCAAAAATGATTTACAATAATATGGCTAAATATTATTATGTACAAAGACAGTCTTCTATAACACATTCTATAGAAAGAGATAATAAAATGATTTTAGATGCTTTGTCTGTATTTAAAAATATATTTAATTTTTATAAAGAAAATAATGCAGCTTTATTACAAGCATCAAATTTTTATAATTTTAATTCTTTCTTATTTGTTTTTAATAATTACAAAGCAGACAATAAAAATGAATTCTATAAAAAATGCCATGATTTAATGAAAGAACTTGATGTTGAAATAGACAGAGATCGTCATACTTTCATGGCTTATTCTGTTTATGTGATGAAAACTTATGATGATTATAATATTTATTTAGAAAAAATAGAATCCATAAAGAAAAAAGTATTTGATGTTGCTTGGTGGATACCTTCTATTACTTTAAGAGAAAAGTATAAAAAAGTTAATTTAGATAAATTAGCAAATAAAAACTGGAAATAATATTTTAAATATTTTTTGCAGTTATTTTATTCTTATAAAAGTATACTAACAATGCAGCAAATATAATAATGACCATACCGATTATGGAATATATATCTACTTTTTCATTGAATAAAAATATGCTAAACAGATAAGAAAATATTACACCGGTATAATTATAAATACTTACAGCTGATACCGGAGCTTTCTTATATGCTACAGTTAAAAAGAATTGTCCGAATCCAGCAAATATACCTATAATTAAAAGCATAATAATTTCAAATATATTAGGTATCACAAAACTTTTTATAAAGAAAAGTGAGAATAAACATGAGAATAATGAAAAATAAAATATTATCAAAGCATTACTTTCTTTTCCTTTTAGAGAACCTATTATAGCATAGGAAATACCAGCAAACATTGCAGCTGATAATGCTACCAATGAAGGAAATATATTTGAGTTCATAGAAGGCTTTATTATAAATATAGATCCTATAGCTGCTATTATCATACCTAACCATTGAACCTTGATTATTTTTTCTTTAATAAGAATAAATGCAAATAAACTAGACCAGAAAGGGGAAGTTTTTTGAAGTACAGAAGCATCAGCCAATACCATATTATTAGTAGCATAAAAGTAAGCTATTATTCCTAAATATCCGGAAACTGATCTGCAAACTATAGATACAATATTTTCCTTATTTGGAAATAATTTTTCTTTATCTCTGAACATCACAAAAGCACTTATGAATAAAGTTATTAAATTTCTTGCAAATACTTGTTCAATAACTGGTATATTAGCTCCTGATATTTTCACTGCTATTTCCATAATGCTGAATGATAAAGCAGAAAATGTAATGAATAAAGAGCCTAGTTTAATATTATTATTTGAATTATTAATCATAGTTTATAATTTTTTAATTAAATTTTTAATGCCTAGTAGAATAACATTGAATTATACAAAAATCAATTATGAAAATTAATTATATAGTTATTTTAACGCACGGTAAACGAAACTTTATATATGATTTAAATTATAATTAATTGTTTTATATAGTTCATTTTATTCACCGTGCGGTGTGAGAACAACAAATTAAAAAATAACTTGGGTGGGTGTTAAAATAAGAGTTGAAAATTAAAAAGAAAATAAAGTAAAAAGAATATGAAAAAAATTTTTAAAGATATAGGGTGGGCAAATGTAATTAAGCTTTAAAACTTTATTTACATACCCCGCCCTTTAATGTTTTTTATTTTAATTAGAAATTTTAATTTTTTATTCTTTAAAGCTAAAACTGTAAAAGTATTCCCGCCCAAGTTTTATTTTTCTTTAGAAATAAATTACTGATGATTTTTTAGATAGTCAACAAATCTTTGAGGCAAGTAAACATTATCATATTTATCTTTAAGAGCTTCTCTAAAAAGTTCAGCCATTTCTTCTATTTTGAATCCAGCAATACCGCATCCTATTTCAGTAACTAAGAATTTTTTATCTTTATGTTCTAAGGTAAAATCTAAAAACTTATCAACATATTTTTTTATTTCAGATATAGCCATTTTTCCGCTTTTAGTAAAATCAACAGTAGGTATAGCAAAAGTTTTACCTTGAAGCCCATAAGCCTGACCATAAATAGCACCCCAATTCATAGCAGCTCTGGCAGCACCGCCTCCATGAGCTCCTTGAGTATTACTTCCAAAAACGAATACTTCATCATCTTCCAATTGGGTTATTTTACTTGATGATATTCTATCCATAAAGACTCCTTAAAATAATGTGGCAAGTATATATATTATAATCATCATAACAAATCCTGTAATAGTTATTGATAATATAATATTTCTAATAATTACATTGATTATAGGATTATAAGAGAAATTAGCCCTTTTAATACCATACATAAAGGATATAATTAGAAGAAGTACATCATCTAATTTTCCTATTGGTATTCTATCCGGAATTAAATCTATAGGCGATAAAGTATAAATAACTGCTGTAATAAAAGGCAGCCAATATCTCAATTTCATTTTATTTTTATTTTGATATCTTTTATATACTTCGTATTTTCTATATATTCCGTCTTCGCCTAATATTTCAATATCATTTTCATTTATTTCTACATAATCTTCTTTATTCTTTTTATCATTTGCCATATAATTATCCGTAAAATATCAGCTTATTGAATGCTTGCTTTCTTTAATTTTATTATAAAGTCTATTAGACATTTTATTCAAACTAGTATAAGTAAAACCTGCAGATACTGCCCCGCCAATTAGAGGAACAGCTTTTGAAACAGATTTCATAAAACTTTTAGAACCTATTTTTATACCTATAGATTTTAATATGCTTGAAATAACTGCATATCCTACTACAGAACTCACTCTAAAACCTATTCTTGCACTTTTTTCAGCTATAGCTTTCCATATACTATTTAAAGCAAATATGGCTTCATTATCTTCAAACATTACCCCAATATATACGGCAGCAAGACAAGCCTCATCATCTGTCATAGAATCTCCTAAAGTAAAACTAGGAAGTCCTGATATATAGCATAGTTTCTGTACTATTCTTAAAGCATGACATAAAAATTGAGCCGTATCTGCAGGAATTGCCCCTATACCAACAATGCCTCCGGGAAGTCCTGAAACAAATGATATAGCTGATGATTTGCCTATTTCATAATTAATAGCTTCTCTTGATTTTGTATCTATTATATTTAATGGTACTCCTGCATCATAAGCTCCTTTCTCTAGTATAGTCTGAAGAAGTGAAGGATATTCTGATGCAAATGCAGCAACTAAATATTTATGCTTATCTATTTTTACAAGAGGCATATTGGATACCATCTTTATAAATGATAAAATATTTTTTTCTTCCATAAATAATAAACTCCAACTTTTCAAATTATATAGTATATACATTAATAGTCAATTAAATATTTATTATGTATAAAAAAAGAATAGCCAAAATATTAACTATTCTTTTTATAACTATAAAATTGGAATTAATTATTTTTTAACTATATTTAATTTCTATATTATCAAAATCTTCTTTTGAAAGCACAGAAACACAAAGAGGTATTAATATATACTGAAAATTTTTAAGTTTGTCAACTGATGC
>NZ_JAWLQI010000074.1:0-16860 GCF_036997785.1 Brachyspira pulli | reverse complement strand
TATAATTAAATGAATTTGATTTTTCATTTTGTTTATTCATATTAATGCATTCACCGTGCGGTTAATAAATTTTATTTTTAATCAAAACTTGGGTGGGTGCTATAAGTTTTTATTAAGCTATAAAGTAAATAAAAGTTGTAATAAAAAATAAAACAGAAAATATAAAAGGGTGGGTACTCAGATAAAATTTTTATATTAGCATAATTTAAATTTATTTATATTTTTAATTGACTAAGATTTTTAATTTTACTATACTATAGTGAGGTAATGTATATTAGGGGGTATGATGTTTACAGATAAATAAAAAATTGAATTTTTCAATGCTGTAGAAGACGGCGATATTCAACAAATAAAATCTTTATTGAATAAAAATAATTATATAAATATAAATATATTTGGAATAGCAAAAATATTAATTGAACATGAAAATAATAAAAATGTTATTGAAAAAAAAGATATTGAAATTGATTTTAAGAATAAAGATGGATGCACTCCTTTAATGATTGCCTCTTATAAAGGAAATACTGATGTAGTAAAACTTTTATTAGAATATAATGCCTCTGTAGATATAACTAACAATGATAATTATACCGCTTTGATATATGCATGTATTTATGGCAGAGCAGATGTAGTAAAAATTCTTCTTGAACATAAAGCCAATATGTATATAGAAACTAAATTAGAAAATAATCATTTAACTGCATTGATGATAGCTTGCAGTCAAAATTATACTGAAATAGCTAGAATATTACTTGAAAATGGCTATGACCCCAATTATAAAAATAAAAAAGGAGAAACAGCGTTAATATATTATTCCTTTATAAAAAATGCTAAACCTAGTACAGAAATAATAAAAATATTATTAGAGTATGGAGCAGATATAAATGCAAGTGACAATAAAGGTTCTACAGCATTAATATATGCTTCTTACACTAAAAAAATTGATTTTGTAAAAGCTTTATTAGAGAATAATGCTGATACAGAAATAAGTGATAATGAAAAAAATACTGCTTTACTATATGCATGTGAAGGTAGAAATATTGATATGCTTAACACTTTACTTGAATATAATGCAAGTCCAAATGTACAAAATAAATTGGATAAAACTCCTTTGATAATTGCATGTGATAATAATTCTTATGATATGGCAAAAATATTGTTAGACCATAATGCTGATATTAATTTATCAGATCACAGAAAAGAAACTCCTCTAATGTATGCAGTAGATGAAAGAAATACAAAAATTGTAGAACTTCTTTTGAAATATAAACCTGATTTAACATTAAAAAATGAATCTGGAAAAACTGCATTAGATATGGCATACAATAGAAATAATTATGTAAAAGAAATAACAGATTTAATAAAAGAATCATCATCAAGAGAAATACAATTTTTATATGCCGCTGCTAAAAATAATGCTGATAAGGTTTTGAAATATATTGCTGAAGGAATTGATATTAATAATACTATAGATGAATCAGATGACTCAATATGTTCTAATGCTTTGCTTTTAGCTTCAGAGTTTCATCATAAAGAAATAATAAAAATATTATTAGAGCATAATGCTGATGTTAATTTTAAAAATTATTTAAATAAAACAGCTTTAGAATATGTTGCTAATAATGATAATAATTTTGATATAGCTGTAGAGTTTATAAAGAGGGGAGCAGATGTAAATGCGGTAGATAATGAAAATGCTACACCTTTAATGTATGCTTCTTCCCGTAATGCTAAAAAAATATTAAACTTATTAATAGAGCATAATGCTGATATTAATATTCAAACTAAATCAGGCTACACTGCTTTAATTCTTGCTGCTATGCATAATCATATTAATATAGTGAAAATTTTAATAAAAAATAATGCTGATGTATTTGCAAGAGATGGTTATGGCAGAAGATGTTTATATTATGCTGACGAAAATTGGAATGCTGAGATGTATGAAATTTTTAATAAGTATCATGATGATGAATATAAAAAAAGTACTCAATTTATTTTTGATGTTTTATATTCCAAAACTGATGAAATAAATAAATATATATCTGAAGGAGGGGATATTAACTTTCAAGATGATAACGGACTTACAGCTTTAACTGTTGTGGAAAAGATAGAGATTGCAAAGATATTATTAGATAATAATGCAGATATCAATAAAAAAGGAAGGGACGGATATACTCCATTAATGATGGCTGTAAGGAGAGATAATATTAATCTTGTAGAGTTCTTTATAGAAAATAATGCTGATCTTGATATGTATGATCCTGAAGGAAATACTGCATTAATTGTAGCTGCTAAAAATCACAAATATGATATATTTGAGCTTTTATTAAAAAATGGAGCAGACCCATCTATAAATAATGAAGATTTAGAATTCCATATAGAGTTTGAAGATGAAATGAAAAATATGTTAGAAAAATACAGTAAATAGAATGATTATTGTATGATCATAATATACCTAAACAACATATTTTGTCAAAAATTATATTTTCTTTTTTATATCTGGGACTTTGCCCACTGCGAAGCACACAGCGTGCTGCTCTGCGTGCTTACGCAAGACCCTACTTTTTTTGCGACCGAAGGGAGTACTGCGACTGAAAGGAGTACCTGACGAAGTCCACTGTAAGTGTAGGTATGGTATTGGCACAAATAACCTATATCCTCGACATGGCTCGGATACGCTTCGCGAAAGCCTGCATTTTTGACACAAATCTTGGTTTTACTTCGCATTTTAAACAAAACTTAATAATATTTTATACTATTAATAAACAAAAATTACATTTACAAAAAAGTAAAAATTAACAAAATATAGTTGTTTAGGTATATACTATTATATATTTATATATATATATTTAATTATAAAAATAATTTTTTATAAACTGAATTTTATATATTGCAGTTTTTTCGATTTTTATTATACTTTATAAATGAATAGAACTAATCAATTTGTTGATAAAATTTTACAGAATTTCGATAAAGTTTCTGATGATGAAAAGAAAAAGGTCTTTCAAAGGCTATCTACGCTTTGGTATTCTCAAAATATTATTATAGAAAATCTTGAAGAAGGTATAATAGCTATAGACAATGAAGGAGTAATACAAGGAATTAATAAAAAGGCTTGTTTCTTATTTTCTATACCTAGGGATACTGAAGGCGAAAAACTTTCAAAGTATATGATTGTTAATGATACTGGCAGAAGTATATTAGAAATCATTAAAAGTAAAGATTCTGATACTAAATTATTAAAAGATAATGATAACGAGAGAATACTTCAAATCAATATACTTCCAATAGGTGACAGCGGAAGAATAATAGGTACTCTTATAAAGGCTTTTGATATTACAAAAACTTATGAAAGTGCACAGAAACTTAAAAGAGCAGAACAATTAGCTTCTCTTACTACACTTGCAGCAGGTGTAGCTCATGAGATAAAAAATCCTCTTGGTTCAATATCCATATATGTACAGCTTATAGAAAAAATAATAAAAAAGAATATGGATAATGATTGTCAATGCTATAAAGATTTTAGAGAATATTCTGATATCATAAAAGAGGAAATAAGCAGACTTGAAGAAACTATTAATTCATTTTTATTTTCTGTACGTAAGTTGGAGCTTAATATTGAAGATGTTAATATAAATGAACTTATACTTTCTACTGTTTCATTTTTAAAGTATGAAATAGAAAAAAATAATGTTAATATAGATATAAAATTTGATAAAGATAATTTAATTTTGAAATTAGATGAGAAGTATATAAAACAATCTTTAATTAACATAATACAAAATGCAATAGATGCTATGAGTGAAAATAAAGATGATAATAAAAAGTATATTTATATAACACTTAAGACAATAGACAATTATGCGGTTATAAGTATAAAAGATACAGGTATTGGAATGAAAGAAGATACCATTAATAAGATATTTGAACCATATTTCACTACTAAAAGACATGGTACAGGTTTGGGACTTACAAATGTTGTTCGTATAATAGAAGCACATAACGGCAATATTACAATAGAAAGTGAGTATGGTAATGGAAGCGAATTTATTATAAAACTTCCTTTACAGCAAGAAAATCAAAAATTTTTAAAAACGGATTTATTAGATTATGCCTAAGATATTAGTAATAGATGATGAAAAAAATATAAGAGATGGAATCAAGAAATCTTTAGAGTATGAAGGTTATGAGGTTGTAACTGCTGATAATGGTGAAAAGGGTATTGAAACCGTTTATAAAGGCGGAATAGATTTAGTTATAACCGATTTAAAAATGCCGGAAAAAACAGGAGAGGAATTTTTAAAAGAGATTTTAGAATTTGATAAGCATATACCGGTAATAGTATTAACAGGTCATGGAAATGTTGAAACAGCTGTTGATATGATGCGTCTTGGTGCTTATGATTTCATGACTAAGCCTTTTAATCTTGATAAGATGCTTCTTATAATAGCAAGGGCTTTAGAAAGTAAAAATATCAAAAAGACTAATGAAACACTTGAAAGCAGAGTTGATTATCATGAAAGTTTTTATGGTATGATAGGGCATAGTCCAAAAATATTAAAAGTTTATGAGGCAATAAAACAAGTTGCAAGAACTAAAGCTACAGTACTAATAGAAGGTGAAAGCGGAACAGGTAAAGAATTAGTTGCAAGTGCTATTCATCAAATATCAGACAGAGCTAAACAGCCTTATATAACTGTAAACTGTGCTGCTCTTTCGGAAGGTGTTTTGGAAAGTGAATTATTCGGACATGAAAAAGGTTCTTTCACAGGAGCTATTGATAAAAAAATAGGAAGATTTGAGGCAGCAAATAAAGGAACTATATTTTTAGATGAAATAGGTGAGATAAATCAAACT
Organism: Brachyspira pulli; assembly: GCF_036997785.1. Lineage (NCBI taxonomy): Bacteria > Pseudomonadati > Spirochaetota > Spirochaetia > Brachyspirales > Brachyspiraceae > Brachyspira > Brachyspira pulli. The sequence goes on along the minus strand of NZ_JAWLQI010000074.1, from coordinate 12,003 downwards.
GTTCAAGTTAAATTACTCAGAGTATTAGAAGAACGTGTAATTGAAAGGGTAGGATCTAATACTCCTATTGATGTTGATATTAGGGTAATTGCTGCTACAAACAAAAAATTATCAGAAGAAATAAAAGAGGGTAAGTTCAGAGAAGATTTATATTATAGGCTTAATGTTATAAAAATAGAAATGCCTCCTCTTAGAGAAAGAAGGGAAGATATACCTTTATTAATAGATAATTTTATTAAAGAGTTTTCAAAAGTTCATTCTATAGAAATAAAATCTATAGATAAAAAAGTATATAAAATATTATCATCATTACAATGGGAAGGTAATGTTAGGGAATTAAGAAACACTGTCGAAACTATGGTCGTTATGTGTAAAGACGGTAAAATAGACGAAAGTAATATACCAGATTGGGCATTGAAAAATAGTAATGATGGTTTTGTAGTTGAGAATAATGTTACTTTAGAAGAATTAGAGAGAATGTATATTAATCATTTGCTCAGTCATAATAATTTTAATAAGGCTCAAGTTGCTAAAATATTAGGTATTGAAAGAGCTACACTTTATAGAAAATTAAAAGAAGATGTAAAAGAATAATTAAATCATAAAAAAAGAGGAGCTGTAAAAACCCCCCTTAATTTATAAATAATTTTATTATTTTTTATTTAACAGCAGTCATTATCAATTCGCCTACAGAAACTTCTCTTGGACCAGTTTTAGTTAATGATTTTAATTCAGAGAAATTAGGTATTATAACAGGTGAAGTAATATCATATTCTTTTTCAACTTCTTCTTTATCAAATTCTATAAGTAAATCACCAGTTTTTACTTTATCTCCTTCTTTTACATGAGCTTTGAAATGTTTACCGCCTAATTTAACAGTGTCCATACCAATGTGTATGAGTATCTCAACTCCTTTAGAAGATATACCTATAGCATGATTACTATCAATCATAGTAACAACTTCTCCGTCTACAGGAGAATAAACTTTTCCTTCTTCAGGTATAATAGCCATTCCGTCACCAAGTGCTTTTGTAGAAAAAGCTTCGTCTTTAACTTCAGTAACATCTACCAATTTACCTTTAATAGGACTTTTTATTTCGATTTTTTTAGAGAATAATCCCATATTATGCCCCCTATTGGTTATTTACAATTATAATTCTATCATAAATGATTATAAAGTAAATAACCTTATACTAAAAATATTATATATACTATTATTATTTTTTATTTTATGTGTAATAATTGTATATAATTTATTTCTATTTTCACTAATTATGTTAAATTGATAAATAAAAAAAGACAAAAAAAGAATTAAATGGATTATATTCTACTTGATAATAAAATAAATAAGTTGTATACTAATAATAGGTAAAAAATTATTATTTTTTTAATTTTTATGGAGGATATATGTTTAATTATCTACAAAAGATAGGTAAATCCTTAATGGTTCCAGTAGCTGTATTACCTGCAGCTGCTATCCTTTTAGGTATTGGTTATTGGATTGACCCAGTTGGTTGGGGTGCTCAAAGTCCAGTTGCTGCTTTTTTCATTAAAGCAGGCGGTGCTATCATTGATAACATGCCTATATTATTTGCTATAGGTGTAGCTTTCGGTATGTCAAATGATAGAAATGGTGCTGCTGCTTTAGCTGGTCTAGTTGCTTTCTTGGTTGTAACAACTCTTTTAGCTCCTGCTACAGTTGCTATGATTCAAAGTAAAGATGTTGCTGAAGTACCTGCTGGTTTTGCTAAAATTAATAACCAATTTATAGGTATACTTTGCGGTGTAATTGCCGGCGGTTTATATAACAAATTCTGGAATATCGAGTTGCCTCAATTCTTAGCATTCTTCAGCGGAAGAAGATTTGTACCAATAGCAACTTCTGTAGTTATGATGGTAGTATCATTTGTTTTAATGCTTATATGGCCAGTTGTTTATGGCGGTTTAGTAGCATTCGGTGAAGCTATTATCGGACTTGGACCTATAGGTGCTGGTATTTATGGTTTCTTTAACAGATTATTAATTCCTGTTGGTTTACACCACGCACTTAACTCTGTATTCTGGTTTGACGTTGCTGGTATTAATGATATACCTAACTTCTTAGGCGGTCAGGCTTCTATAGATGCTGGTAAGGCTGTTATTGGTCAAACTGGTATGTATCAGGCTGGATTCTTCCCTATTATGATGTTCGGTCTTGTTGGTGCTTGTTTAGCTTTCATCAAAAATGCAAAACCTGAAAATAAATCTAAAATTAAATCTATAATGTTAGCAGCTGCTTTTGCTAGTTTCTTTACAGGTGTTACAGAACCTATAGAATTCTCATTCATGTTCGTTGCTCCTGCATTATATTTAGTTCATGCTATTTTAACTTGTATTTCTTTGATTATTGCTGCTAGTATGAAATGGATGGCTGGTTTCGGTTTCTCAGCAGGATTCATTGACTTAGTTCTTTCTACTAGAAACCCATTAGCTACTAATTGGTATATGTTGATATTACAAGGTTTAGTATTCTTTGTTTTATATTTCATTATATTCGATTTTGCTATTAGAAAATTCAATCTTAAAACTCCTGGTAGAGAAGATGATGATGCAGAAGATTCAGCAAGTGCTGGTGCTTCTAACAAATCTTATGCAGACAAAGCTCTTCTTTTATTGCCTTTATTAGGCGGAATCGAAAATATAGTAGATGTTGATAACTGTGCTACTAGATTAAGATTAGAAGTTAAAGATAATTCTATAATTCAAGATGCTGAAATTAAGAAGTCTTTCTCTGGTGTATTAAAACCTGGTAAAACTTCTGTACAAGTAATTGTTGGAACTGATGTTCAGTTCTTAGCTGATGAATTCAAAAAATTAGTAAATAAATAATTATTTGTTAATTAGATTTTTAGGGCTTGCAGTATTTATTATTGCAAGCCTTTTTATTAAAAATACTTTTTAGATTTGAATATTCTATAACTTTTTAATTTTATATCCTTATTATAATTTTATAATTACTTTTTTAAATTGTGTCTTAAATTTACTAAGTATATACATAGACGACTATATTTTATCAAAATAATTTTTTAAAATTTAAAATATTTGTCTTTACGAAGTACACAGCGTGCAGCATAACAGTTCTTTTATGACCGAAGGAAGTATTGTCAAGTATTGGTATAAGGTACAGCCCACCTTCGGCAAGAACCTATATCCTCGATAAACTAGGATACGTTTCGCGAACAACTGCATTTTTGACCTAAAATCATGGTATTATACCATTTTTAATATATATTCTTAAAATATAAAGTTCTAGCAATTGCTTTTTTGCGACCAAAGGTAGTACCTTTAGGTATGGCAGCAACTTTGACGAAGTACGCGGAGTGTGTGAGGCAAAAAAGTTAATAATACATCTGCAAAATATCAAAATTGACAAAATATATTTGTTTAGGTATATAATAGATATATAATTTGATTATTGGAAATAATTTCCGCATATATTAATAAAATTTGTTAAATTATATTTATTAAAAACTAAAAATATATAAATAATAATTATTTCTATATATAACAAATATTGGTGGAAATAAAATATATATTATGTTAGTATAATAAATTATAATATCATGAGGTTTAATAATGAAAACTAATAAAAAGGATACAGAATTTATACTTCCTTTAAGTTCGCTTGGAGGCAGAAATAATATAGTAAAAGTAAATAATTGTGCCACTAGACTCAGATTAGAAGTAAAAGACTCTAATAAAATTGATGAAAAAGAAATAGAAAAGTACTATCCTTCTGTATTAAAAATAAGCCCTACAGAGGTACATATAGTAGTTGGTACTAATGCTGGTGCCATAGCAGAATCTTTAGAAAAACTGTTAGCTTCTAATATTGGTTCTTTAAATGATTTATTAGAGCTTATTACTTTACTTGGAGGAAAAGAAAATATAGTAAAAGTAAATAATTGTGCTACAAGACTTAGATTGGAAGTAGTAAATGCTGATAAAGTTGATGTAAAAGAAATAGAAAAGTATTATCCTTCTGTATTAAAAATAAGCCCTACAGAAGTACATATAGTAGTAGGTACAATTGCTAGTTCTCTTGCTGAATCTTTAGATAAAGCATTATCTTCTAATGAAAGTTCTACAAATAATTTATTAGATATTATTTCTTTAGTTGGAGGCAGAGATAATATAGTAAAAGTAAATAATTGTGCTACAAGACTTAGATTGGAAGTTGTAAATGCTGATAAAATTAATGAAGAAAAATATTATCCAGTAGTACAGAAAATAAGTCCTACTGAAGTTCATATAGTAGTAGGTACTAAGGCTTTTGAATTAGCTGATGAATTAAAAAAATTACTAGATAAATAATTATTTGTTAATTATATTTTTAGGGCTTGCAGTATTTATTATTGTAAGCCTTTTTTATTATATAAAGATCAATTCAATTAAACAGTATTATTGAAATATTTTTATTCGATATTTTTTTAAGAAAATAATTTATAAATTTTATTAAATTGCAATATATTTTGAAATTATATTATGTTTTAAATGTATTTTGTATATTATAATATTCTCTAAAAACTTAAAATATATAGAAAACAATCATTTCAATGTATACTAGAAATAAAATACATATTATGTTAGTATTGTACATTATAATATTATGAGGTTTGATAATGAATAGTAATGAAAAGGATATAAAATTTATACTTCCTTTAAGTTTACTTGGAGGAAGGGAAAATATAGTAAAAGTAAATAATTGTGCTACAAGACTTAGATTAGAATTGAAAGATGTTGATAAAATTGATGTGGAAGAAATAAAAAAATATTATCCAGTAGTACAAAAAATAAGCCCAACAGAAGTACATATAGTAGTTGGTACTAATGCTTCTGCTTTTGCTGAATCATTAAGAAAGGTTATAGCTGCTGATGATTGTTCTTGTAATAGAGCTTTGCTTCTTCTTCCTTTGATTGGAAATAGAGAGAATATAGTAAAAGTAAATAACTGTGCTACAAGACTTAGATTAGAATTGAAAGATGCTGACAAAGTTAATATAGAAGAAATAAAAAAATATTATCCAGTGGTACAGAAAATAAGCCCAACAGAAGTTCATATAGTAGTTGGTACTACAGCTAGTTCTTTAGCGGAGGAATTAAGAAGAGTATTAAATGTTTCAACTGCATCAGATGAACATGATGAAGGAAGCAATTGTTATGCTAATAGAGTAATGCTTCTTCTTCCTTTACTTGGTGAGATAGAAAATATAGCAGTAATAAATAACTGTGCTACTAGACTTAGATTACAAATAAAAGATATGAGCAAAGTTAATGTAGAAGAAATAAAAAAATATTATCCAGTAGTACAAAAAATAAGCGATACAGAGCTTCATATAGTAATTGGTACAGATGCAAGTTTATTTGCTGATGCTTTTAGAAAAATATTTGAAAGTCATAAATTAAAAACTGCTTTGGTTCTTCCATTAGTCGGCGGAATAGAGAATATAACTAAAGTAACTAATTGTGCAACTAGATTAAGATTAGAAGTAAAAGATATTAATAAAGTTGATATTGAAAGTATTAAAAAATATTATCCTGCTGTTGAAAAGATAGGTGATAATGAGATACATATAGTAGTTGGTACTGATGCTAATGTGCTTGCTAATGAGTTTAAAAAATTTGTGATTTAATTTTATTAATAAGTATAAAAAATAGTAGAGGGGTTAAGATATAATCCCTCTTTATTTTTTGTATATACTGAAAATTTTTAAGTTTGTCAACCGCGAGCTCTACCTCAACAAGCTCGGTACGCTTCGCGGACACCTTCCCGCACGGCACTGTTTCATCTTATCAAATGCTCACTATACGTGCGGTTGATTACTTATTATTGTACAATAATAAGTAATTTGTCTTACATATAAAACATATTTGATCGATATGAAATAATATTTTATATTATAAAAAAATATTATTTACATTCATAAAAAATAAAAATTGACAAAATATAGTTGTTTAGGTATATTATATATTCAAAATAATTTATTAAATATTTTGAACGGATTTATTATTATATTTATTTTTTTAATTAATGAAATATCTAAAATGTTTCTAATTATTTATATAGTTATAATTTATACTAAAAGTACTATAAAAAAGTTTAATATTATATGTAAAAATAATTAAATTTATTTGTAATAAAAAAATAAATTAATCTTTATTTTTTATAATATTTTTATTATACTAGATTTACTTGGAAAATATGATAAAATAATAGAGCTATATAAAAATATGTTCCGTATAAGAATATATATTTATATACATCATTTCTTATCTTGCTAAAAAGATATGCTAAACTTAAAAATATAGTATATTATTTTAATGAAAGATAAGATTATATACTTTATGTTTATTTTAATATATAGCGAGGTTTGAGTATAAAAATAGTGTATAGAGTTTAGAATTACAAAGAAAGTTATAATTTATATTAAAACTCTTAAAAAATTAAACTTTGCAAATGATAAAAGATAAAAATATCAATTATTTATTATGAATAATATAAAAAGGAAGGGTAATAATTATGTCTAGTATTAAATTTGAGCATGTAAGAAAGGTATATGATAACAAAGTAGAAGTTGTTAAGGATTTTAGTTTAGATATAGCAGATAAGGAATTTGTAATTCTTGTAGGGCCATCTGGATGCGGTAAATCTACAACACTTCGTATGATAGCAGGTCTTGAGGAAATAACAGATGGTAAATTATATATTGGTGATAGATTAGTAAATGACGTTGCTCCAAAAGATAGAGATATAGCTATGGTATTTCAAAATTATGCTTTGTATCCTCATATGTCTGTATTTAAGAATATGGCATTTGGTTTGGAGCTTAGAAAAACTCCTAAAGATGAGATAAAAAAACGTGTTGAATGGGCAGCTAAAGTTCTTGATATATCACATTTACTTGACAGAAAACCTAAAGCATTATCAGGCGGACAGCGTCAAAGGGTAGCTTTGGGAAGAGCTATGGTAAGAAATCCGTCTGTATTCTTATTAGATGAACCTCTTTCTAACCTTGATGCAAAATTAAGAGTTCAAATGCGTACAGAATTAATTAAACTTCATAAACAGCTTCAAACAACATTCGTATATGTTACTCACGACCAAGTTGAAGCTATGACTATGGGTACTAGAATTGTAGTTATGAAAGACGGTGATATCATGCAAGTTGATGATGCTAAGACTCTTTATAACAGCCCTAAAAATTTATTTGTTGCCGGATTTATTGGGGCACCTCAAATGAATTTTATAAATGCAAAACTTAATAAAAAAGACGGCAAATGGTATGCTAGTTTTGACAGATATGAAATCGAATTAAACAATGAAAGAATATCAAAAGTAGATGATTCTTATAATGGTAAAGAAGTTGTATTAGGTATAAGACCGGAAAATGTTATGTTATATAAAGATAAAGCTGACAGCAATTCTAAAAATTTAATAGAAGCTATTATTGATGTTATAGAAATGATTGGTTCTGAAAGTTATTTATATATGAATTTTGGTGATTCTCAAATAACTATAAGAATCAATACAAGCGATGACTATCAAAGAGATCAGCATGCATTTATGGATTTTGATTTGAATAAGCTTCATATTTTTGATAAAGACACTCAGAAAAATATTTTAGTATAACAATAAGAAATTACAATACATAAAAAATAAGGCTTGGGTTATTATTTATCCAAGTCTTATTTTTTATTATTATAATTTTTTATTATAATTAATTTATAATATTATCTAATATTTTAAATAGATCTTCCTTGTTTTCGCATTTCATAAGTTCTATTTTATTTTCCATTCTGTAACCAGTTAAATATTTCATAATGAATTTACGCATAAAATGTATTCCGCTTACTTCGCCGTATAATTCACAGCATCCATTTATATGTTCTTTAATAATACTTTTAAGATTATCATTTTCTGTTATTTCATTATTATAACTATCATTATCTTCAAATATAGTATTAAGTTCTCTGAATATCCAAGGATTTCCAATAGCACCTCTGCCGACCATTATACCGTCAACTTTAGATATATCAAAAGCTTTTATAGCATCTTCTTTACTTTTTATATCTCCATTTCCAATAAGAATATAATCTTTTCCTAATGCTTCTTTTACTTTGGCTATGGCTTCCCAATCAGCAGTGCCTCTGTACATATCACTTGCATATCTTCCATGCAATGTTAAAAAGCAGGAACCATTTTCTTTCATAGCTAATGCTCTTTCTATTTCTCCGCCTTCTCCTCTTTTTAGTCCTAATCTTATTTTTACACTTACAGGTAATGGAGATACACTTTTTACAGCTTTTAATATAGAAATCATTTTATCAGTATCTTCCAAAAGTCCAGCTCCTCCATTATTCTTTACTACTTTTTTGGTAGGGCAGCCCATATTAATATCTATAAATGAAAATCCGCTTAAATCTGTTATTTCTATAGCTCTTTTATAGTCATCTTCATTAGCACCAAACAATTGTAATGATACAGGATATTCATCTTCTTTATGTTCCATATATCTATAGGTCTTTTTTACTTGTCTTGCCAAAGCAGCAGCACTTACAAGTTCAGTTATTAAAAGTCCTGCTCCAAATCTTCTTGAAAGTCTTCTAAATACATAATCTGTATATCCAGCCATAGGAGCCAGAAAAAATCTTGAAGGTATATTTATTCCTTCTATTATTATATTTCTATTCATATTTTCCTTAAATTTGTTAAATTTTCTATATAATATAAACAATTAATAAAAAAACTTCAATACATAATTAATTGTTTTAGAAGTTTAATAATGATGTAAAATGGCTAAATATATGTTGACTATAAAATACACTATGATATAATAAAATAGTATAATAATGACATTTGTAGAGGTATCACGTGGATATATATGATATAGTAGATAATCCTGAAAAGCAGCTTGAAGTATTTTCCGGTATTATCAAAAGAATGAATGCTAGTAATGATCATGACGAAACTTTAGTTACTATCATATCTGAAATAAAAACTATAATGTATACTGATTCTATTCTACTATACTTAGTAGACCAAGAACTATATAATTTACATTATGAAATGTCTATAGGACCTCTAGGCAGTAAATTCTTCGGTCATATCGTAGAAAATGATAAGCCATTAGCAGTAAGAGCTTATACTACTTCATGTTCATTATATTCTAATAACCCTAGTGATGATTCTGCATTTATACCTATGAAAGAAATTCTTGGTGATGAATTAGAAAATATATTATTCGTACCTCTAAAAGTTAGAAAAAGAAATATTGGTTCATTATTTTTAATGAATAAAAAGAATGGTAAATTTGTAGAAAAAGATACTGTTGTAATGTCTTTATTTGCTAATATAGTGTCTTTAGCTTTAGTTAATAAAATGGTATATGATAGGGCACAGTCTAGGGCTTATGAAGTCGGTGCTTTATATCAAATGTCTATTTCTATTAATAAATGTGAAACTATAGAAGAAATACTTAATGATAATATTAGTATAGTTTGCGAAGCTTTTGAGGCACATAGAGTATCTGTTATATTAAAAGAAAATGGTGTTTTCAAATTTAAGGCTGGTATTGGTATTGATGAAGATGTACTTAAATATGGTGTTGTAACAGTTGAAGACAATGTTCTTTCAGAAGTATTAGCAACTGGAAAACCTGTTTATTCTATTAATGTTGATAATGATAAAAGGTTTAGGCCTAATAAATCTCTTAGGTATAAAAGAAATAGCTTTATGGTTGCTCCTATAATTGCTAAAGATGAAATTATAGGATTCCTTTCAGCTACAGAAAGAAATATAAATAAAGCATTTAATTTAAGTAATTTATCACTTTTAGAAATGCTTGCTCAGCAAATCGGTGAAAATTACATGCATGTGTTATTATCTGAAGAATCTAAAATAAAAGAATCATTAACGGAAGAAATTAATTTTACAGAACAGCTTCAAAAAAGCGTACTTCCTAAAGAATTCCCTAGCAATGGTTTATTTGATATAGCTGCTGTTAGTATTCCTAGTAAGAATGTAGGAGGAGATTTTTACGATTATATAAAAATCAGCGATACTAAATATGCACTTGTTATTGCTGATGTATCGGGTAAAGGTTTAGGTGCCGGATTCTTTATGACTATGACACGTTCTATTTTAAGAGTGTATTTCTCTGAAATGGAAGACCCTGCTAAAATATTAGAAGCCACCAACAAGCATATATATAAAGATTCTAATAATGGTATGTTTGTTACTTGTTTTTTAATTGTTATTGATACAGAAAATAAAACAATCACATATTCTAATGCAGGACATTTAACTCAATATTTAATAAAAAAATATGAAATTAGTACTTTAGATTCTATATATGAAATGCATACTCATGGAAAGCCTCTTGGTTTTATAGAAGATGCTACTTATCAAAATAAACAAATTTCTTATTCAAGTTCTGATACTATAGTTCTATTTACTGACGGAGTTACAGAAACATTCAATAAATCTGAAGAAGAGTATGGAGAGGAAAGATTAAAGTCACTTCTTAAAAATCATTATGATGATGCTAAAGAATTAGTTGATGATATAGTAAATGAAACAGTTTCATTTAGAGGAAAAACTCCTCAATTTGATGATATTACTCTTTTGATAGCAAGATTATTGAATTGATTTTTTCTATATATAATATTTTTTATTGAAATAAATACGGCTTTATGGTATATTGTGGCTAATATTTTATAGGAGTTTTTTATGAAAAAAATATTTTTATTAATCACAATTATCTCTTTAATTATAATTCAATGCGGTAATAAAACAGATACTCAAACTACTGCTGCTAATACAAATGAGGCAATACAGTCTAATGAAACTATACCAGCAACAAAAATATTATCACAAGCAGATGCAGCATTTTTAGATAAAGTAAAAAATAAAATAATAATAGATAGAAATTCTCAATATACTTTCAAAGAGAATGGAGATATAGAATATATATATGATTCTGGAGATTATAGACAAAATAAAAATTATATCTTTGAATCTTCAAAAGACGGAACTAATGCCTATTATTATGAAACTTATAATATACAAGATATGTACGAAAAAGGGCCAAGTAATATAGCTACAAATTATAAAGGCTTTTCTGTAATAAATGGAATTCTTTATGAAGATAATTATCAAGGTTATGAAGGCGATCCTATTGAAACTATAATGGTTAAATGGGAAAAAGAAAATTATTATTCTAATTACTATTATAGAGAAGTAAAAGAAAATCCTAATTTCGATAACTTCCCTTATGAGAATAAAGCTGATGTAACTTTTGATGAGTACAATAGAATATCAAGAGGTATATTAATATCAAAATCAGATTATAAACTTGAAGAAGTAGGGGATATTAGTGAGTATAATTTTGATAATGTATATACAAATGGTTATAATGCTTCTATTGAGTTAAAGAAAAATGATGACGGAACATTCTATTTCTATGCTATTAATATAACTACAGATGAAAACGGACAATCAGTAACTAATATTCAAAGTACAGATATAGATAAAATGGTATTAGAAGAAAATCAGTATGTTGAACCTTATTGTGAAATATTTGATGATTCTATACAGTATGGAGAAGTTTATGGTGCTGATGGTGCATATATGATAGATATAACTCCTATAAGTTCTGATACTTTAGTTTTGGTTGAAAATTATGGAAGTTATGGATTCAGTGGAGTTTTTAAAAAGAAATCTAATTAATTATATTTAGTTTGAAATTTTAAGGCTTTATCAATTACTATATTGGTAGAGCCTTTTTATTTTGTATATATTTTTTGATATATACCTAAACAACTATATTTTGTTAAAAATAAATTTATATTTTTAATTTTATATCTGGGGCTTTGCCCACCGCTCTGCGTGCTTACGCAAGCCACCACTTCTTTTGGTGCCCCAAAGAAGCAAAAATACTACATTTCAACTTTAATTTAATAAAT
>NZ_JAWLQI010000073.1:0-16891 GCF_036997785.1 Brachyspira pulli | reverse complement strand
GTATTTGTATAAAGGAAGAGGCGTTACTTTAAGAAGGTTATAAACTCCTCTCCTTCTCTGACTAAGTACATTAAAACTTGTAGTCATAAAGGAATAGGCAAGCACACTCACACAGCTCATAGCAGTAAGTATATGCACAGTGTAGCTTTCCATTTTGAAAAAAAGTCCCAATGATATAACTATCACTAAAGGAAAGAATATAGACCAAAATATAAGGAAAGGATCTCTTATAGCTTTTTTCATTGTGAGTTTAAATATCGTTTTCATAATAATTTTTTAATATATTTATATAAAATAATATCAACTTTTTCCCGCCGCAAAAAGTGCAAGTATAAAATTAGTACTAAATCATACTAAAATTGTCTTACATGTAAAATAATTTATTAAATTTAAGCCAAATATAGCCTTTCGCGAAGCGTATCCGAGTTTATCGAGGATATAAGGTTCTTTGTGGCAATACCACAGGCACTCCCTGCGGTCGCAAAAGAAGTGGGGTGCTGCATAGCACACAGAGTGGTGGGCAAAGCCCTGCAAATATTTTAAATTAAAAAAATTATTTTTGACAAAATATAGTTGTTTAGGTATATAACAACTTTCAATTTTTACATCATATAATTTTATAGTAAATCAATATATTTATTTCATAATAAAAAAGCTTAAGTTGTAAAACTCAAGCCTTTTATTATATATTTTTTATCTCTTAATTATTTTCTATTTATTTTTTACTTATTTTCCTGGTGTACTTAGAGCATCATTAATGCCTGTTTCAACACTAGCCAAGTCTTTAGCATCATAGTCTTTAAGAGGTATTCTATTTCTAATAGCAGCATAAACAGTAGGTACTATAACAAGTGTAAACATAGTAGAAACTGTTAATCCTCCAAGTAGTGCCAATGATAAAGGCTGATACATCTCATTACCTTCTCCGCTTGATAATGCCATAGGAAGAAGACCTAATATTGTAGTAAGAGAAGTCATAAGTACTGGTCTTAAACGTCTAGGGCCTGCAAGTAATGCTGCTTTATCACCATTGATTTTCTTCTCATGCATAAGCTGATTCATATAGTCTATCAGTACAATACCATTATTTACTACAATACCAATAAGTACTATAACTCCTATACCGCTGTATACACTCAAAGTCTGTCCTGTAATGAATAATAAAGTAAGTGATCCGGCAAAACCAAATGGTATAGCAAGAGCAATAACGAAAGGTGCTATATATGATTCAAACTGGCTTGCCATAATAGCATATACCAATACCAAAGCTAAGAACAATGCCTGTAAAAGCTGACCGAATGCCTCTTGCATGTCCTCATAATCACCAGAATAAATAACACTGAAACCAGAAGGCATAAATACTTTTTCATTAATAGCTTTCTGTACATCATTCATTATTTGGTTCATAGGTCTGCCGTAACCAGCTGCTGTTATTGAAGTTATTCTGCTGTCATTTTTTCTTTCTATTTCTGTAGGAGCAAAATTCTTATCAACATTTGCAATAGCTGATACTGGAACCATTCCTGATGTTGTAGGTATAAGCATTCTCTTAACATCATCTATATTTATTCTATCTCTCTCGTTTAACTGTACTATAACATCTATATCTGTAACTTCAGAATTTTCCGGAGTCATTCTTGTAGCTGTAGTACCGCCGAAACTTGTTTTAATAGAGTTAGCAACTGTATTAATATTAAGTCCCATTTTTGAAGCTAAATCTCTGTTAATAGTAACATTAAGTTCAGGACTAGCATCACTTTTTTTAAGTCTTACGTCACGAAGACCTGGAACATCTTGCAAAGCAGCTATTATATTATTAGCCAATTCTCTAGCTCTAACTAAATCCTCTCCAACTATATCTATATCTATACCGCTGGAATCACTGCTTCCGCCGCCTTTCATACTGCTTACAGAGTCAACGTTAATAGTAGCAGGATAACTAGATAATCTTTTTCTAACCATTTCAACATATTCTTCAGTTTCTCTAGTTCTTCCGTCAGTTTTATCTCTTAATTTAACTCTTATTTGACCTTTATTGGCATCAGAACCAGATCTTGATCTTGATTGTACTCTGCTTAAATCATCTCCTATCAATTCTACTATATCTTTAGTCATTCTGTCAATAAAAGCACCAGTTTGTTCTTTTCTTGTACCTATAGGCATAGTAATGCTGGCCATTAACTGGCCTTCATCTGATTTTGGGAAACCTTCTTTACCTATAAGTGCTAAACCAACACCTATTACTGTAAATACTATTAAAATAACAGGTATTAATACTCTGTTTTTATGATAAACTGAATAAGTTAATACTTTTTCATATACAAAATTTACTTTTGAATGGAAATATTTATCAAAGAAATTCTCAAACTTAGATAAGAATTTAGATTTCTTAGTAGTTACAAGTCTTGCCCCAAGCATAGGAACAATAGTTAAAGCAACAGCTAAAGAAGCTATCATAGAAACTGTAACTGTAATACATAAGTCTCTGAACATCTGACCAGTTTGTCCTTCTACAAATAAGAAAGGCAAGAATACTGCTATTGTTGTAAGAGTAGAAGCAGAAATAGCAAGTGACACAGTAGAAGTACCATCTATAGCAGAAGAATATTTACCATATCCATTATTCCTATAGAAGAATATATTTTCAAGTACTACAATGGAGTTATCAACCATCATACCAATACCAAGTACAAGTCCTGAAAGTGAAATAATATTTAATGTAGTACCGAAGAAATACATCAAAGTAAATGTTACTATTATTGACATAGGTATTGATATTGCTATTATTGATACAGTTCTTACATTCCATAAATATATCATAAGAATGATAACAGCAAATAAACCGCCCTGCCAAGCAGTATCAAGTACACCTTTTATAGCATTATTAACGTTATCAGCACTATTAAATAATACTTCGTATTTTATACCTTCTGGTAAATTAAGAGTATCAAGTCTTTTCTTTATAGCATCAGAAACTGCTACTGTATTAGCACCAGATTCTTTGTTTATTGAAATTGTAACTGCAGGAGTACCATTAACTTTAATAACATCTCCGTCTTCATCATAGCCTTCATATATAGTAGCTAATTCTCTAAGTCTTATAGGAGTATTATTATCTTTTAATGCAACAACAACATTACCTATATCGCCTACTGTTTTAAATTCGCCTGTAGTTCTTAAAGTATATTTATAAACACCTTCATAAGTTTCACCGCCTGAAATGTTTTGATTTTCTAAGGCTAATGTATTTACAATAGTGTTAATATCAAGTCCGTAAGCCTGAAGTCTGTTCATATCAACATCAACTTTAATTTGAGTTTTAAGACCTCCTCTTATTTCAGCCATAGCAACACCGCCTACCTGCTCTATACTTGTTAATATTTGATTATCAACTAAATTGTATAATGCAGATAAGTTTTCTGTACCATAGAAAGATATTTCCATAACTGGAATATTATCAGTAGAAAATTTATAAACTGCAGGGCTTTCAGCATCATCTGGCAAAGACTTTCTTATTCTGTCTATTGCTTCTCTTATATCAGCAGTAGCAGATGCTAAATCACTTCCCCAGTTAAATTCTATAAAAACTCTTGAATCTTCTTCTTCAGAAGATGAGCTTACCTCTTTAATATTATTTACAGAAGAAACCGCACCCTCAATAATTCTGGAAACAGATTTTTCTACTTCCTCTGGTCCGGCATTATCATAAGTAGTCCTAATACTAATAAAAGGCAATTCCATGTCTGGTAAGAAATCGACAGGAAGCCTTGACAAACTTACAACACCGAGAATAACTACGGCAACTATACCCATAAAAACGGCTACGGGTCTTTTTACTATTAACTCAATAAAACTTCTCATAATCGCTCCTTTTAAAATTATCCTCCAATTGAATAAATACCGCTGTCCTCTGTTGTTTTAGCAGCATTATCTGTTGTAGTATTTGGTTTTTCAGCTTCCGGCTTTTTTGTCTGCTGAGCTGTTGTATTTGGCTTAGCAGTAGCTGCAGGCTTAGAAGCTGTAGTAGTATTATTTTTTACAGCAGCAGCTGGCTGTTTAGCTGTTGCTGTATTATTTTTCACAGTAGTTGTTTGTTTAGCTGTAGTAGAAGGTTTTGCAGTATTATTTGCTTTTACTGTATCACTATTTTGTGTATTAGTTTGTGCTGAAGCAACTGCTGTAGCAGGAGGAGTAATATATTCCAAAATAGTAGGGTCATTTTCTATTCTATTAACCAATGAACCATTTTTCAAAAACTCTCTACCAAACATTACAACTTCTTCACCATCTTCAAGACCGCCGCTTAAAGCTACTTTGTCTTTTGAAGTGAATAATATATTAACTTCTCTAGTATATGCTCTGTATTTAGTATTATTACTTGAACCTGCTGCCACTTCTGCTGGAGGATTATCTGAATTATCCTCTTTTACTACATAAATATAGCTTTTACCTAAATCATCGGAAAATATTGAACTGTTAGGTATAACAAATACATTATCAGCAGAGTTCAAAAGTATTGATACATCTGAGAACATACCAGGAAGTAAAAGTCTGTCTTTATTATCTATTAAAGCCTTAACCATCAATGTACGTGTAGATGGATTAACAGCATAATCTCTTTTAGTGATAGTAGCTTCTATTTCTTTATTAGGTGCTGAAGGAATTCTTATTAAAACCTTTTGACCTAATTCTATACCAGCAATAGAACGCTCTGGAACTTGTATTTCTACTTCTAATTGGCTTATATCAGCAACATTTGCTATAGGAGTAGAAGCTGCTATTGATGCACCAACTGCCATATATGTAGTAGTAACATATCCGGCGATAGGAGTTCTTGCAGGAGCATAAGCATAATTAGCACCTATAACGAATCTGTCTATCAATGCTATTGTATCTCCTTTATTAACAAAACTTCCTTCATATTTTAATATGCTGGCTATTTTTCCAGGTACATCGGAAGATATTTCTACTTCTTTTATTGCTTTTATTTCAGCAGAAAGCTCTAAATATTCATCTAATGATTGTCTTATAGGAACTGCTACCAATACACTTATAGGATTCTCTTTCTTTTTCAAATCTACTTGCTGTTTTTTACAAGAAATAGCAATAATAGAAAAACATAAAATTATTATTAATAGTTTAATTTCTCTCTTTTTTAGCATCATAATCTCCTTATGCACCTAAAAGTTTTAATACTTGTAATGTGCTTGAAAAATATTCATATATAGCCTGTAAATATGCAAGCTGAGCATTCAAATAAGTTACTTCAGCATCGCTAACTTCTAATGTAGATATTGTACCGCCTCTGTATTGTCTTTGAGCCATTTGTAAAGCATAGGCAGCTGTCCTAGCATTTTCTGCCTGCGACTGTAAATTAAGTGCCTGTGACTTAGCAGTAGATATTAAATCTCTGCTGTTTACTTCTATAGTATCTCTCAATTCCTCATAGCTTACTTCCATCTGCCTTATACTTAACTCAATTTCTTCAGCCCCTTTAGCTGTAGATGAGAATGGAAGCAAAGAATCAAGAGCATAATTCAAAGAAACACCTACTCCCCAGTTAAATTCTCCTGATCTATTTTTAGAGAATGTATTATTTTGCATCTTAATCTTATCAACTGTAGTAACTCCTACATTCGCACTAGCTGATAATGTAGGCCATAAATAACTTCTTGCTACCTTTCTATTATATTCCAACATCTCTAAATTACTGCTCATACTTTTTAATTCTATATTATTATTCATTATAATAGTAAGCAAATCATCATAAGGCATATCCGGTAATGTTATATTTGTAGCATCTAATATACTTCCTACCAAATCAACTTCATCAGCAACATTTGTAAGTCCAATCTGTCTTATAAATGATAATTTCAAACTTTGATATTGATTGCTTAAAGTTACAACCTGAGGTTTTGTAGTTTCATATTGTACTTTGGCATTTAAATATTCATATTCTGAAACCTGACCATTTCTGTACTTTATATATGATTCTCTCATTCTGTTGCTGTAATTAAGCTGCTGCTGTAAATATACTCTGTAATTCTCTTGTGCTACAAATGTATTATAAAAATTCAATTTTGTATTAAGATCAACATCTTTCTTTTTATCATAGTATATATCTTTTTGCATTTGCAAATTAACTGCCCTTGCTTTATCAGTATTCCAGTTCCTAAAACCTGTGAAAAGAGTCTTTGATAATGTAGCACTTGCTGACCAAGTATCCGGACTTGTTTTAAGACCTGTATCTACATTGTTAAATGAAATTTCCTGAGATTCAGACAAATTTAATCCGCCGCTTACACTTAAAGAAGGCATAAATAAATCTGAAAATGAAGCATCTTTTTGAACTTGTGCTATTCTTACATCATACTCTGCCTGTTTTAAAGTTTTATCATTATCAAAGGCCATAGTTAAAGCATCTTCTAATGTTATAGCAATCTTATTATTAGTTACTATCGCTTCTTCCTGCATTGTTTCTGCTAAATTTGTATCTTGAGAATATAAGGCTAAACTCAATATAAAACTTAAAATTAAAGTAGCATAAATTTTCACTATCCGCTCCCTGCATAAGTTTATATTATCTTTTCATCTTCATAATTATATAAATTTTTATATTATAAACTTAGAGTAAAAAATATCAAGTTATATTATAAAAGTTCACACATATAAAACTTTATATATTAGACGAATAAATATTTAAATAGTTCCCAATTATTTTCATATTATTTTAACAATATACTTTATTATACAAGTGTAAAGAATTTTTACAATACTATAAATAAGAATTTTAGAATAAATTTTAAAAAAGAAACGTGCTACATATTAATTACAATACATTTCATACGAATATATTTATAGCCTTGTTCATTTTTATATATTTTCTTCATAATTATATATACTCTATAAAGTCTCTTTTATTAAATCGAAAACTTTATTGTCTATACTAATAGCCATTTGCACTTCTTCAATAGATGCATCAACTTCTTTTAATATCTTTTCCTTACTTGTACCATATATATTAGCAACAATACCTGATAAACGCTCTGTTTCTGTAGGACTTAAATTTGTAAATGCATATCTAAAATTAGGAAGTACTTCCAAAAATTTATCTTCATCTAATCTTTTTATAGTGCTGTCTATACTATTTATAATACTTTCATTAATAAATAAAATATCCCTTGCCACAAGAAGTATTCCATTCAAGAAATAAGCTACAACTTCACTATCCGATGACTCCAAGAAGGAGGCTACTATACTAGAAAACTCATCTGCCGTTAATCTTCCAGACTTGTATTTTATTGCAAGACAAACAGCATATATATGACTGCTTCCAAAAGTATTATCAAGCATTAAATCTATCTTATCATTAAATATATCTATATCGCACCAATCAGGATTTTCTAAACTAAATGAATATAGATTTTTCATATACTTAGAATGTTTCAAAGCCTCTTCTTCATCTAAATTTTTCATAGATTCCATATTAACAACAGCAAGTACAAATACCTGTTTAGCTATAGATTCTATCACCTGCATAATATCATAATTATCAAATAATGATTCTCTATCCCTTGAGAAATTATCATTAATAGTTTCCATATTAGCCAAATAAGATAAATTGTTTAAGCATACGCAAAGATTGACAAAATTATTATCATTTAATATTACAGCTTCTATTTTTCTGTAATTGTCAATAAAAAATCCATAAAGCCCCATAACATTAGCTTCTACTAAAAGTTTTGAAACTTCCATAGCATTTATATTATTATTAAGTTTTTCAACTATTAAGTTTGATGCCAATTCTTCTATAGTAACACCGTAAACTGATTTATCTATCAATGATGCTTCTACCAAAGTTTTATATTCATATTTCCAAATTTCTCTTGCTAAATTTTTATTAACTTTATTTACATAGTCCGGCCCTCTAACTAATGAACAAAAGCCGACATCTAAAAATTTCATTTTATGGAAAAACTTACTTTTTTCAAAATGATTCTTATCCTTTACAATATCAAGCGTTGATTCTATTTCCTCTGTTTTATCTATTTTTATTTTAAACTCTTTACATTTATTTCTAAAATCTATTACTACCGGAGGAACTATACTTTTTGAAGATACCTGACCATTAGCCATACCGGAAAGAAGTTTAAGCATTAAATCAAGATTGCTTGTATTTTCTAAAGAGATTGCACCTTTTACAAAAGCACTTTTAGTAGCATCTATAAGTTCATACACTCCTGCAGATTCCTTGCCTCTTAACTTAGCAAGATTAACAGCCATATAATAAGCATTGATACAGTCTGGTATAGTTACATTATGATTAACTCTGTCTATATTAGAAGCCTTTATTATAAAAGACATTACAACTTTCAAAAAAGTATCATTTAAATCATTCTTCTTATCTTTTTCACATTTTTCAAGTTCTTTATAAACTGAATCATAAAAAGCAGGAAATTCTATTCCAGCCCTATAACCTCTCCTAGCATCAGCGTCCCTAAATGAATATGGTATTAAATAATTTGATGAATTTGATACTATATACTTTTTTAATTTTTTATATTCTTTATCTAATTTCTTACCGTCTTTTTCATTTTCTTTTAATTTATCTATTATACCTTTTGTGTGAAAACTTCCAGTAACAACTAGAACTCTTTTATATTCTTCTAATGCTTTTTTCACATTTAAAGCCATTACATATTCTCTGTTTCTAGTTTCAAAATCTTCATCTTCTATCAAACGCATATAATAGCCCAAAGCATAAACACTTCTTATAAACTCTTTGCTTTCTTTAAGTATTCCGTTTATCTCGAAATCTCTCTCCCAAAGCTCGGCAAATGTTCTAAGTCCCGCTTTTCTTGTGAGTTCTATTGTATAGGCATTGACATTAAATCTATTATCATCATTATCATAAACTGATACTAATTTTCTTTTTTTATCTGCATTATCATTTTTAGTTTCTTCTGAATTTTCTTCTTCATTATTATTTTCTTTTTCAGTCTCCGATTTTTCTATATCATTTCCTGTAGAATTCTCTGCTCCATTTTCTATCATAGAAGCATAGTTCATATCTATAAAGCTGCAATGAATATTATTTTTTAATGCTTCCTTTATAGCTGTAAATTCCGGAGAATAATCCAAAAAAGGATAATAACATCTGTATCTTTCATTATCTTCATCTATATAACTTGAATAAATACAAAATGGTGCTTTGGTATCTTCTTCAATCATATACTTCATCAAATCATTACAGTCGCTTGGGCCTTCTATAAGTACTGCATCTGGTTTGAAGCTCTCAAAAATATTTTTTAAATGGTATGAGCATGCCGGAGAATGGTGTCTTATAGGAAAGAATATTACATTATCTTTTATACTTTCTTTAAAACACTCATCAAAGTTGTTATTATCTTTATTTGTTTTATCTGTTTTTTTCATTATCTATTTCTCTTTAATAAACTAAATTTTTAATATATATAATTGTTCTTTTATAAATTTCTTATTATTATTAGAATTACTTTTAAATTTTAAATAATCAAATTCTACTAAATCTACTTTTCCAAGTTTAGACATTATAAATATAATATCTTCTTTTTGCATAATACCTTCATTATTATAACTCAATATACAATATTTATAATTCGCATTATTAATAATAAATTCAAAATCAACTAAAGCTGTTTTTTTATTGCAAAATGAAGACTTTTGACTACTATAATCTCTCATACCAGAGATTCCTTTTATTTCAGGATTATCATATCTTGCTATAGTTTCTAATATATGATAATTTGGAGCATATTGTCTTTCATTATATGGAGGATCCAAATACAGTATATCTGTATTTATATTTTTTACTATATCCATACTATTACCAATAAATATTTCATTATCTTTATCATTAAATATTAAATTTATTGGCTTTAACACAAAATCTTTCAAAGCTCTCCTATCCCACTTTTTTTGGAAAGCAGCATATACACCAGACACATTTGAAAAAAAAGAAACACTTTCTATTAATGAAGCTATTAAAATAAAATATTCGTTATTATTAATCAAATCATCATTTTTCCATTTCTCAATCTCTATTCTAATAGCATCAATTTTCTTTGCATTCTCATCTGAAAAATACATTCTTCTGTATTCTTTATTTTCAGTACCACCTATAGTATAATTATTATATATAAAGCCTTCAAATGGCTCAATATTATTTAAATATTCTAAAACTAATTCTAAATTTGAATCAGAAAATAAATACATATTTTTTATATTTAAGTAATCTAATAATTTTTCAAATTTTGGAACAACATTATTTTTTATATATGCATATTGAAGACAATAAGAAAAATATAATATATCAGATGAATATATTTTATAATTCAAACTCTTAAAAAATTTTCCGACATTAGTTGTTCCAGCAAAAAAATCAAAAAATATTTCACCATATATATTTTTTGAATTAATTATTGAATACATATTTTTTACTAGATTTTCTTTGTTTCCAATAAATCTCATAAATTATATTTCCATATTAAAAAATAAATTATTGCTATTCATATCTTCATCAACATCTGCAGAATTTATTTTATAATTTGTTACTAATATTTCTATAGTTTGTGATAATGATTTTTTATTATAACAAGAATTATTATAATTAGAATCTATTTTTTTTATATTATAATTATTATACGAAATCCATTCTTTTAGTATATTATTGATTTGACCATTATGAATTAAAAAATTAGATAAAGCAAATTTTATCTTTCTTTTATTAAGATTATCTAAAATATTTAATAACATAATTTCACTATCTCTATTCCAACCAGTAAATCCTCTCTTACCATCATTATAAGTTCCTGTACTAATAAGATAAGGAGGATCACAATATACGAAATCATTTTCTTTCAAAAAATCAAAATTAAAACATTCAAAATTGTTATTACTAAAATGTATATTTAAACTCTGCATTCTATGAATGAAATTTTCTAAATTATTTTTTATAGAATTATTAAATGAACTTCTATACTTTCCAAAAGGATTATTAAATTTATGGTTATTATTAAATCTTATCTGGTGATTAAACGAATATGATACTAAAACAAATAAATCAAGAGGTTTTCTATTTGTATTATATTCATCTCTCAATCTATTATAACCATATACATTATCATCAGATAACTGATATTCTTCTATCCTATTATAAATATATTCTAATACTTTATTATATTTTAATTCATAAAATAATTTATACAAATCTATTAAATAAATTAAATTATCATTCATAAATATTTTTTGAGCTTTTACATTAACAGCAACATTTCCGCCACCTGTAAACAAATCTATAAAATTATTAATATCATTTGGAAACATAGGTACTATTTGATTTAATATTTTATATTTACCGCCTATATAATTTAATGGAGATTTTACAAAAAAAATATTAGATTTCAGCATATCAATTTCTCCAAAAATCTAATAAATTTTTCACTGCTAATTTAAACAAATGCGGTGCTTCTATTCCAAGTAAAATATCTCCATCTTTTGACAATAAGAAACCTATTTTTATTTCTTGTTTAAGATCTTTTTCATTTCCTCCATATATAACCAAAGTTCTTATAATTTTATATTTAGGATAATACTTTTTTATATATATATCTTCTATTTTATAATATTCTTCTAATGATTTTAATCCTTCTTTTAGATTAACTATTTTTTTACCTTCTATATTGATTATTTCCAATTTTTTAACATCTATTAAAATCAAATCAGGTATATTCAATTTTGCACTTTTATTACCTGATTTATAATCTTCTCTATCTACATATTTTTCTAAAGGTATATACTCATTTTCAGAAGTTATAAAATATCCTTTTTCACATCCTGCATGATTTTCAAAAATAGAATATCCATTAGTAAAACTTTCAACTATAACATGTACAAATATTGTAGCTAACTTCTCCCCTTCTTTATCATAATACCAATATAAATTATCTAACTCTACATTTGGTATATCAAGTTTATCAAGACCTATCTTAATACAATTAGCAATTTGTACAAATTTATTTTTTTTAATATGTCTTTGTTCTAATTGATGTTCTGTAATAATTATATCATATTTCCAATTTAACTTTCTTAAAGCATAAGATATAGCTGTCAATGCACCTATATTTGGATCATGAGATAAACTATCAGCTTTTTTAAGTATACCAGATACTTTAATTAAACCATTATTTGTTTTTGTGATAATTATTGGAGTATTACCTTTTGGAGGTTTTCTCATATTATTTTTAAATGTTATAAGATCATCAATATTAGAAAAAGCTTCAATTTTATTTGTTTCTTCATCTGTAAAATAAACATTAAAAGTCTTTAATAGCCTAACCCCAAAAATATATGTATCTGTAAATTGCCTATTAATATTTTTCCTTTGATGAAGCATTACTTTTTTTACATTTTTATAGTATGCATCAATAAATATAAACTTTATTGCTCTTTGATAAATTGAGGTATTACGGCTTTCTTTATCATCTGTTTTTGTTTCTTCTATTGCATATATTGGATTATCAGTATGTGTAGGTTCATCATTTTGATAAAATATTAAGTAATCTACAAAACTTGAAGAACCTTTGACTATTTTTATAAATATATTTTTTATTTTATTACAATTAATACCTATAACCTTATATGTGAAATTAAACGAATTATTTTCGAGCATAGGTATAACCCTAATATTATCTATAAATGATGAAAAATTATTATCTTTTAAAAACATTTTTATAATTGTATTTAAAGTTTGTACTCTAGGGTATTCTTCTGATAAAATCCATAAATTCACTTAATATCTCCAAAACAATTTATTTTACAGTAAAATTATAATTCTTTATTTATTTTTTCATTATTAAAAATCCTTAACAATGAGAAGTATTTTACTATAAAAACAGCATAATGCAATTCTTATGAACTGCATTATGCAAATAAAATTTATAAAAAGAATTTGTAACTATTTTTTGCGTTTGAATATACCATTAAGACCATACTTGCCTTTATGTATAGAACCAGCCTCTAATAATATCAAAGTATTTTCATCTATGATATTGATATAAAGTTGATACTCAGTACCTCCTGAACCATAACAAAAAATAATTCTATCAAATGATGAATATCTTTCATTATCATAATTTGAACAATAAACATAAGGACTGCCCCATTCAGGATTATCATATTCACTATATCCGCCTTCTCTATTTTTAGCTTCCACATCATCTTCCATCATAATATGATAATTAATTTCATTATTTAATTCTGATACTGAAGATGCAAAATTATAATCGTCATTTTTTCTAATTGGTTCTGATAGTGTAATACTAAATCTTTTATCTAATGATTCAAATGTACCATAAATGTTTCCAACAATATCATAAAGTTTTTTTATATTTTGTGTGTATTGCCTATCTACAAGAGTAAATAATGTTTCCATACTATCTTTATATTCAATATAATTACTATAGGCTTCTTCATGATTCTTTGAAATTACTGGCGGAATATAATCCGGTTCAACAGATAAATTATAAGGAGTCATCATTAAAGCGTTATTAGTAAATAAGAACACACAATAATTTGTAATCTTTTCATAAGATTCTTTTTCATAGTTATAATTTTCATCAAGATAATAAAAATAAAATTCATTATCACTTATAACACCATCTAATTGATAAAATACCTTATTAAACAATATCTCTCCTGTTCTTTCAAATATAAGATATTCATCATGAGGTCTTCCTATATAAGCTTTATTTTCAAAAAGTTTTGCAAATTTTTCTATTCCTATATCTTCAGAGTGTAAATTGATACTAAAGACAATAAATAAACTTAAAAAAATTATTGTGAGTTTTTTCATAATTCATCCTTAACAATAAAATCATTTATAACTTATATAATAATTAAGCTCCGTATTTTTCTAGCAATTCAATAATATCTTCTCTGGCCATAGAAGCTGCAACCATTAAAGCATTTTTACCATCAGAATTTTCTGCATTATAATCAGCACCTGCCTCTAAAAGAGCGTCTATAACTTTTACATCTACACTATAATTATAATCATAACGAAAACCTCTATTATTCTTTATAGCCCAAGTTAATATTGTTTCATCTTCGATTTCTTCTTCTAATAAACTTTTATCCTTTTTTAATACATCTCTTACTATATCAGCATTATTAGTTATTATTGCTGCCATTATTACTGTTTGCTCATTAGAGTTAGTACCTTCAAGTTTTACACCTTTATCTAAAAAAGCTTTAACAATATTGTAATTTTTTGTTTGCATAGCATAAAAGAATATTGGTACTTGAATATAATATGAATAGTTGTCTGTTTCTGATACATCTATGCTTAATGTCATATTAATATCAGCTCCGCTTTTTATTAATTCAATTATAGCTTCACTATTATCAATTTCCTGATAAATATATTCAAATATAGCTCTTCTCAATGAATTATTAAAATCTTTTGCTCCTGATTTTATAAGTTCCTGCATCACAGCAACATTACCTCTTTCAGATGCATAAGGAAGATAATAATTAGGATCTGCCCCTTTTTTTATAAATTCTTTCACTCTATTAATATCATTTTTGTATATGGCAAAAAATAAAAAATCATTAGGATTAGCTCCCTTGCTTAATAAATATTCAATAATATCATTATTACCGCTTTCAAGAGCAAAGAATGCAATATCAATATTAACACTTTTACCTCTGTCATCAGAAGAACCATAATAATAGCCTATATCGGCACCAAATCTTACTAATTCTTTTACTAAATCTAAATTACTGCTTTTTATAGCATACATCAAAGCACTAACTCTTTTATCATCTTTTGTATTAACGTCAGTGCCTGTTCTTATTAGTTTTTTGGCTGTTTCTAAATCGCCTTTCTTGCAAGCCTCTATTAACTCTTTTTCTCCACTGCTATTATATGAAAATGCTAGTGAATTAAATAAAGTAAATGAAAAAAACATTACAATAAATATTTTCAAAAACCTCATTAAGCAACTCCAATCAGTATAAAATATAATTTATTATATAAAAATATACATAAAAAGTCAACTAATATTAATAATTAAAACATATTAATATATAAATTATTTTAATAAACAAGTATAAAATTTAATTCTAAATGCCCACCCTCTATCTTTTTTATATTTTTATGCTATTTCTATATTTTTTTCTTTAAAAATCTGAACTGTTATTTTAGCTGCCCACCCAAAGTATTATTTAAACTTATAGCCCCATAACCGCACGGTGAATGAGTCTAAAAATATAGATTTGTTTGAAATTCAAATTATACAATATTATAAAATGTATTAACCGTGCGTTAAAGAGATTCTAAATTTAATAAACACTTGGGCGGGTGCTCTAATTTCTGATTTAAACTAAAAAACAAATAAAGTTAATATTCAAGTATAAAACAATAAACATAAAGGGCGGGGTTTTAAAATAAATTTTTAAGATTGAATTTTAATAAAAATATACCCTACAGGGCTTTAATATAAAAACTTGAAAAAAATAATTTTAATAATATAATAATAAAAACTTGACTATAGGATATATTGTTTATGAAATATTTATTAATTTTTTTACTTTCTATAATTATATTTTCTTGTAATACCAAAGAATCAAACAATAATAATACAGATAAAGCAGCTATAAATTTAGATGACAGTACAGATAATAATATAAATAAAACAGAACGATCAAATACAGACGATAAAGACAATAAATCAAATAATTCATCAATAAATACAAATGAAACAGAAGAAAAAACATATTATTCATACACAGATAAAGAAATTATATCTTTTATAGAATCAGGAGATTTAGAAACAATCAAAAAATTAATCGAATCAAAAAGTTTAGATGTTAATTATAACTTAGGGGATAAATATTCTAAGTCAACCCCTTTAATACAAGCTATAAAATATAAGCAAACTGATATCATAAATTATTTATTAGAAAATAATGCGGATATTAATTTAAAAGAAGAACTTACAGGCTTTACTCCTCTTATGGCAAGCTTCCATGATATTACTATAACAGAGCTTTTAATTGAAAAAGGTGCTGACATTGAAGCAAGGAATGTTGACGGAATTAATGCTTTAGTTTATGCGGTTTCTTTAAATGATGAAGAGATGGTAAAATTTTTACTTGAAAAGGGAGCTGACGCCAATACAGTATGCGAAATAGAAAATGAACATATTTATATGCCGCCTACTCCTTTAATGAATGCTGTTTATAACGGAAACACTAATATAATAAATATGTTATTGGAAAATGGTGCTGATATTAATTATACCACTGATGAAATGACTCCTTTAATTTATGCTGCTTATAAAGGAAACACTAATATAATAAATACGTTATTAGAAAATGGTGTTGATATTAATTATACCAATTATTATGGAATGACTGCTTTAATGTATGCAGCAAGTTATAATCAATTTGAAGCAGTAAAAATACTTTTAGAAAATAATGCTGATACTTCTATAACTGATGAAAATGGTTATACTGCACTTGATCTGATAAAATCAAAAGATAATAATGATATAGTTAAGCTTCTTGAAAAATATAATTAATACTTTTTAATATATACCTAAACAAATATATTTTGTCAATTCTAGTTTTTTAAATTTTATTATTTGTGATGGCACACAGACGTGCCATAGCCCACTTCTTTTGTGACCAAAGGAAGTACTGCGACTGAAAGGAGTACCTGACGAAATCCACTGTAAGTGTAGGTATGGTATTGCCGCTGTAGCGTGAGGCTGGAAAAAGAACAACATAAAAATTGACAAACTTAAAAATTTTAAGTATATACCTAAACAACTATATTTTGTCAATTTTC